>JALSSK010000484.1 GCA_026984335.1 Rhodothermales bacterium | reverse complement strand
GCGCCTGTGGTTAAACCGACGCTTTCACCTTTTTGATCGCTTCCGTGAGCGCCGGGACCACCTCGAAAAGGTCGCCCACGATGCCATAGTCGGCCACGGTGAAGATGGGGGCGTCGGGGTCCTTGTTGACGGCCACGATGCACTTCGAAGCGCCGATGCCCGCCACGTGCTGAATGGCTCCGGAGATGCCGACGGCCACGTAGAGATCCGGCGAGACCGTCTTGCCCGTCTGCCCGACGTGTTCCTCGTGCGATCGCCAGCCGTCGTCCGAGACGGGGCGCGAGCACCCGAGCGCCGTGCCTTCGCCCAGGGCTTCGGCGAGCGCTTCGAGCAGATGCCAGTTTTCCGGCCCCTGCATCCCCCGCCCACCGCTCACGACGATGTCGGCTTCGGTCACGTCGAGCCGGGCCGAGGCGTTTTGCCGGAGCTCTTCGACCACCACCTTCGGCTCCGGAAGGGCCACGCTCAGACGCTCGACCGTGACGGCGACCGGCGCTTCTTCGGGCGTGTACGCTCTCGGACGGATGGTCGCCATCACCGGGGGGGCGGTCACGCGCACGTCGGCGAGGATCTTTCCGGCAAACAACGGACGAGTGAAGACGAGCGCATCGCCCTCGGTACGGAAGCGCAGGCAATCCTGCGCCAGCCCGGCGTCGAGCATTTCCGCGGCGCGGGCCATGACGTCCTTGCCGTTGAGTGTGGCAGCCATCAGGACCACGCCGGCATCCACGCGCCGGACGGCCTCGGCGACGGCGGCGGCGTGCACGTCGGGGCTGTACTTCGCGAGCTTGGCATCCTCGATGAGGAGCGTGCGCGGGACGCCATACGCCCCGGGCGCCTCGGCGTGCGCCTCGAGGCCGGGCGCGCCGACCATCAGCGCGGCCACGGGACGGCCGAGCGTCCGCCCCATCCGCGCGGCCACGGTGAAGACCTGCGCGTTGACGGGCCGCAATTCACCGTCGAGCACGTCGGCGACAACGAGAAGGATGGACATATCGATAACCTCCGTATTTCCTTGACTGTCTTGGCGGGATCCCGGAACCTTTCAGATCACCTTTGCTTCCTCATGAAGCAGGCGCACGACTTCCGGCACGGCCTCGACGCCTTCGAAGACGCGCCCGGCGGCTTTCTCCGGCGGATAGGCGAGGCGTTCCACGACGAGCTTCGGCTCGGCGAGTTCGGCCTCGATCACGTCGATGGGTTTGCGCTTGGCCTGCATGATCCCTTTGAAGGAAGGATAGCGGGGCTCATTGAGACGGAGGTTGACCCCGAGGACGGCGGGCAACGGGAAGGAGGAGACCTCCTGCACGCCTTCGAGCACGCGGCGCGCGGCGCCTCGCCCGCCTTCGACGGTCAGCTCTTCGACGTTCGTGACGCACGCGAAGTCGAGCGCCTGCGCGATCCGTTGCGGCGTCTGCGCCTGATCGTCATCGACGGCCTGCTGACCGGCGAGGATCAGGTCGAAGCCGCCGTCCCGGAGCGCGGCCGTGAGGGCTCTCGCCGTCACGCGCGGGTCCGCCGGAACGGCGTCGGCGTGGAGCCGGACGGCCCGGTGTGCGCCCATCGCCAGCGCCTCCCGGAGCGCCTTCTCGACGCGGGGCGGGCCGAGCGAGAAGACCGTCACCTCGCCGCCGTGCGCCTCCGTCAGCCGAAGCGCCGCCTCCACGGCCGCCTCGTCGTACGGGTTGATGATCCACTGTACGTCGTCTTCGAGCACCGACACGCCGTCCCCGGCGATCTGCACCCGGGTCTCGGTGTCCGGCGTCTGCTTCAAACAAACGGCTATGTTCATCTTCCGACCTATCTATGGTTGGCAATCATTCCGGGGCGCGAGCGTCCTCCGCGTCCCTGCAAGGTAACCTCAGCCGCAATTAACATCATATGAAGAAAACAGCGGCGCGGTCGAAGGCGGGGTGGCGCGCGGGGGAAGCTTTGCGGGTCGCCGTGGGGCGCTCCTTCACGCGCGATCCCCGAGCCGCTCCGCCACGATCTCGACGACGTCCTTGACGGCCATGCCCTCCCCGGCGGCCTTCGAGGCGTCGTCCATCATCGTCAGGCAGAAGGGACATCCGACGGCGAGGGTTTGCGCGCCCGTCGCTGCCGCTTCGTCGAAGCGCGTCGCGTTCACGGCTGCCGCGCCCGGCTCCTCCTCTTTCCACATCTGCGCCCCGCCCGCGCCGCAACAGAACGACTTCGTCCCGTGCCGGGGCATCTCGACCACCGGCAGCCGGAGGGCGTCGAGCACCTCGCGCGGCTCGTCGACGACGCCGTTGTGGCGGCCCAGATAACACGGGTCGTGAAAGGTGACCGCGCCGGAGGCCTCGCCGCCGGGCAGGTCGAGCTTCCCGGCCGCCGCCAGTTCGGCGAGCAGCTGGGTGTGGTGGATCACCTCGTACGCGCCGCCCATCGCCGCGTACTCCTTTCCGAGCGTATGGAGGCAGTGCGGGCACGTGGTGACGATGCGCTTCGGCGCGACCTCGTTCAGCGTCTCGATATTCGCCTGCGCCCGCTCGTAGAAGAGGTACTCGTTGCCCGCACGCCGGGCCGAGTCGCCGGTGCAGCTTTCACGCCCGCCGAGCACGGCGAAACGGACGCCCGCGGCGTTCATCACCTTCGCCAGCGCCTGCGCCGTCCGTTGCGCGCGGGGATCGTACGAGGGCGCGCACCCGACCCACCACAACAGCTCAGCGTCCGGGTTCTCGTCGATGGTGGGGACGGAGCGTCCTTCGGCCCAGGCCATGCGGTCGGCGGCGCTCCGGTTCCACGGGTTGCCGTTGCGCTCCATACCCCGGAAAGCGGGCTGAAGCTCCTGGGGAAAAGCGCTCTCCATGAGCACCTGATGACGGCGAAGGTGGAGGAGGTCGAACATCGGCTCGTTGCCCACGGGGCAGATGTCCACGCATGCCCCGCACGTGGTGCACGCCCACAGCGCCGACTCCGAGAGGGCGAAGTCGAGCATCGTCTCCGCCGACGCCTCTCCGGCGGCCAGCGCCGCCAGGTTGAGGTTCAGATAATAGCGTTTGTTCACCTCCAGCGCCGCCGGCGAAAGCTCTTTGCCCGTGACGTAGGCCGGACACGCATCCTGGCACCGGTTGCACATGATGCACGCATAGGCATCGATGAGGTGCTTCCGGGGCAGGTCTTCGATCCGCGCCACGCCGATCTGTTCGAGCGCCTCGTCTTCGAAGTCGACGGGATCGAGCGCGCCGAGCGAAGGACGATCCGGCTTCACGAGGAAGTTGACGCCGGACATGATGAGGTGGAAATGCTTCGAGTAGGGGAAATAGGGCACGAAGGCCAGGATCAGGCCGAGCGCGAGCCACCACGAGACGTGCTGTCCCACGACGAGGGCGCTCTCATCGAGGCCTTCCCACAGCCCGCTCACGGCATGGGCGAACGGCTGCCCGGGATCGCCGTGGCCGGTGTGCAGACGCTCTTGAGCCAGCGTGAACGTCTCGCCGAGGAAGCGAAAGCCGACGTGCGCCAGGATGAAGACGCCGACGATCACGGAGTCGCGCGTGATGCCGCCCGCGCGCGCCGCCTCCATGACCTTCACGTTTTCGCGGATGACCAGCTGCCGGCGGCTGCCGAGCGCGAAACGCCGGAGCAGGAACCACACCATCCCGACGAGCACCGACACGCTGAAGACGTCGGCGAGGAAGCGATACGCGACTCCGACGGCTCCCGCGCCGAGGAATTGGACGGGGAAATAGCCCTGAAGGACGTCGCCGAGGTTGACGAGGAAATAGAAGACGAAGCCCCAGGCGATCATGACGTGAAAGACGTCCGCCAGGGTGCGGGTCTTCCAGATCGGCTTCATGATGATCCACTGCCCCAGCGCTCGGAAGAAACGGTCGAGATCCACTTTCAGCGGCTCGCCCGTCCCTCGCCGGATCACCTTTACGACGTTCGAAAATCCTCGATACGCCAGTGAGGCTGAACCCATCACGGCGATGGCGAAAAGGACTTTTTCCGCGATTGACAGCATATCCGTTCTCCTTCTCGATGCGGGTGTACGGTTCGATGATGCGCGAACATTCCTTGCGCCCGCAAGGTAAGCGTTTGCGAAACGTCAATAAACAGGGGCCGGGGGATTGTGGCGACCCGTTCCCGAAGAGGCCGTCACGCCCCCTCGCCCTTCACATGCTCCCCGTTCCCCTTCCGGATCCTTCATGCTTCGCTTGCTCCCGCTCGTCCTCCTCCTTGCCGCCCTCACCCTGAGCTGCGGATCCTCGAAGCCGGGCGCACGCGCCCGGGCAAAGACCACCGTCGAGGTTGAAAACCGCAACTTCAACGACATGACCGTCTACGTCATCCGCGAGTCGCTCCGCCAACGGCTCGGCATCGTCTCCGGGGGGGCCTCGCGCACGTTCACCCTGCCGGACTTCATCGTCTCGGGCGGGCGCACGCTTCGCTTTCAGGCGGACCCCATCGGCGGCCGGGCCCGGCCTATCTCACGGGACATCACCGTCTTCCCCGGCGACAAGATCCTGTTCATCATCCCGGCTTTCTAGCGCCCCCGTGCTTCGGCACGCCCCTTGCCTTTCGGCCAAGCAGCCTTGCCTTCCCGTTCAAAGCCGCTTAGCCATGAAACCGCTCCTTACGTTCCTCGCCCTTCTACTGACCTTTGCCGCGACGGCGCACGCGCAGACGGCGTACCCGAAAAACGCCCGTGAAAAAGCGCGGCGCTACCGAACGGCCGGCTCGGCGACCCCCCGCCTCTGGTCGGCGTCGACGAGCACTTCGCCCCGCTTTCTCAACGGGGGCGCGCAGGTCGTTATCCGTCCGAAAATACACTATAAACGATATAAGCTCCGGGTCGTGAACTATCAGCGGCAATACGGGCAGGTCATTCGCCCCGGACAAAACACACCGCGCTATTACGGCAACCGCAAGGCCCGCAAGCTCCAATACGCCCGGTTTCGGAACCGCCGCCCGGAGGTCCGGCTGCGCACTGCGACGCCGCGTTTCTGGAACCCGTCCGCCGGAGCCGCCCGCGCCGGGATGCGATAAGCCCCCTCCCGGATGAGACTCGAAGTGCGACGGTTCCCATGCCGGGACGCGTCCCTCGCCGTCAATACAGCCGGTCGATGCGGCCTTTCTCGATGGCGCGCGCGGCCACGTCGCCGCAGGCGCGCACGGCGTGGAGGAGCCCGGCAAAACGCGGGTCGGTGGTGTGCCCCGCCCGGTAGCGGGCATAGATCTGCTGAACGATCACGGCGATTTTGAAGAGGCCGTAGACGTAATAAAACACCACGTCGCCGAGGTCGCGGCCGCTCGCCGCCGCATACCGCTCGGCCACCTCTGCCCGCCTCGGGTTGCCGGGGAGCGTGGTCGGGCTCAGGCGCAGCGCCTGCATCGCGGGCGGGTCGTCGGGATCGACCCAGTATCCGAGCGTCGTGCCGAGGTCCATGAGCGGATCGCCGACGGTGGCCATCTCCCAGTCGAGCACGGCGAGGACCCGCGTCCAGTCGTCGGGAGCGAGCACGAGGTTGTCGTACTTGAAATCGTTGTGGATGAGGGACGCGCCGGACTCGGGCGGAAGGTTGGCTGCGAGCCACGCCGCCGCGCGTTCGACGGCCGGGACGTCGTCCGTGCGCGCCTTCCGATAGCGCCGCGCCCACCCTTCGACCTGCCGCCGGACGTACCCCTCGGGACGCCCGAGCTCGCCCAGACCGGCCGCCGCGTAATCGACGGCGTGAAGCTCCGCGAGCGTCTCGACGAACGCCCCGGCGATGGCGGCCATGCGGTCCGGCGGCGGGGTCATCGCCTCGGGCATCTTCGCCCGGAGGATCACGCCCTCGACGCGCTCCATCACGTAAAACGGCGCGCCGATCACGGCTTCGTCTTCGCAATACAGGAGCGGCTTCGGCGCCTTCGGATACACCGGAGCGAGGCGCGAGAGGATCGTGTATTCCCGCCCCATGTCGTGCGCCGACCTGATCTTCGCCCCGAACGGCGGGCGACGCAAAACCAGGGCGCGGTCGCCGAGGCGAAGGAGATAGGTGAGGTTCGAAAAACCGCTCGGAAACTGCTCCACGACGAGCGGCCCTTCCGCGCCGGGCACGCGGGCGCAGAGATAGGCGGCCAGACGCTCCGCATCCAGCTCTTCGCCTTTCCGAACGGCGGCGGGTTCGTCGATCCAGTCTCGGGACATGGCGCTCCGGGAATGATGGGGGTTCGGGATTCTTCGACGGATTTCGGTCACCGGAGGCGGACGCCGTACGCTTTCATCACCTCCCGCGCCACCCGGCTTTTGTGCACCTCGTCCGGGCCGTCATAGATGCGCGCGCCGCGCTCGTGCCGGAACCACCACGCGAGCACCGTGTCGTCGGTGATGCCGAGCGCGCCGTGGACCTGTATGGCGCGGTCGAGGACGCGCTGCAGCACCCCGGCCACGTAAAACTTGATGACGGAGATCGAGACGCGGGCGGCATACGCGCCTTCGGCGTCGATCTTCCGGGCGGCGTCGAGCACGAGCAGCCGGGCGGCGTCGATCTCGGCGCGGCTCTCGGCGATCCAGTTCTGAACGGTCTGCCGTGTGGCGAGCGGCCGGCCGGGCGCGAGCTCCCGCGTGGCCGCTCGCTCGCACATCATCGCGAAGGCCCGTTCGCAGATGCCGATCCATCGCATGCAATGGTGGATGCGTCCCGGCCCGAGGCGCTCCTGTGCAATGGCGAAGCCCGCCCCCTCCGCGCCGAGCCGGTTCGTCTGCGGCACGCGGCAGTCCTCGAAGACCACCTCGGCGTGGCTCATCCACCCCTCACCCTCCTCGCCCATCACCGGGATGTTGCGCACGATGCGGTACCCGGGCGTATCGGCAGGGACGATGATCTGGCCGGCGCGGGCGTGCGGCCGCTCGGCCTCGGGGTTTGTCACGGCCATCACGATGGTGAACGCCGCCCCATCCGCCGCCGTGGTGAACCACTTGCGCCCGTTGATCACGTAGTCGCTCCCGTCCTTCATGGCGGTGGCGCTCATCACGACGGGGTTCGAGCCGGCGTGCTCGGGCTCGGTCATGGCGAAGCAGCTCCGGACCTCGCCGCGCACGAGCGGGCCGAGGAAGCGCTCCGTCTGCTCGGGCGTGCCGTGCTCGA
>JALSSK010000483.1 GCA_026984335.1 Rhodothermales bacterium | reverse complement strand
GCTCGTCGGGAGAAGATGCTGGCCACGGGTTGAGCTTCTGCGTTCCCCCTTTTTTCAAAGAACCTCGCACCCGGATCGGCGTACCGTTACGGTTTAGCGGAGTTTACACGGCTTTTCACGGAACGAGATGATGCCGACGCCAGTCGAGGGGTATGTTCTGCATGCGTATGGGGACGAGAAGTACGTGCGGCACGTAGTGGCTTCCGTCGTAACGCTTCGCCGCCACGATCCGGACCGGCCCGTGGCGCTCTTCTGCCCGCCCGAGCACCAGGCGCTCCTGGCGCGGCACGGCCTCGACACCCTCTTTGCCCACATCGGCGACCTGCCCGAGGAGCACCGCTCCATCGTCGGCTTCAAACATCACCTCCACCGCTTTTCCCCGTTCGACCGCACCCTCTTCGTCGATGCCGACATGGTGTGGTGCCGCGACCCGGATCCCCTGTGGCGACAACTCTCGGCATTTGCCTTCACCGCGACCGGCCTGCCCCGCGCCGACTTCTACTTCGGCGGGCCGAAGGGCCTCGGCGTCGTCGTGGACTTCCTGCTCGACCGCCGCGACCGGACACTCCGGCACTTCGGTCTGACGCACCTCCCGCGCGTGCAGGCGGGCATGATCTACAGCCAGGATAGCACCCTCACCGAGCGCGTGTGCGGCTACGCCTCCGAGTTCCTCGCCCGCCGCGACGAGACCCACTTCCGCAGCCGCCTCAGCGAAGGACGCAGCGAAGAGACCTGCGAATGGAGCCTGGCGATGGCCATGAGCCGCCTCCAACTCCCGATCTACCTCTGGCATCAGGGTTACAACAGTCCCCAACTCGACTTCGTGGAAGGCTTCGTCCAATATGATCCCGACTTCGAGCGCGTGGTCTGCCGCTACTACTCCGACCGCCTCGTGCACAGCATGCGCTTCATGCCGAACGTGTGGCTCCGCGATGCGCTCCTGGCGTTGTTCACGCGGGTGCCCGGGCGCGGCGACTATCTGGACGTGACGCCCTTCGTGCTGCATTTCGGGTGGATCCATCAAAAGCAGCCGTTCTACGACTTTGCCGACCGCACGTGGGCGCGTCTCACGCGTTCGCAGGCCGTAGTGGGCGAGAAGGTCTGAAAACAGGGCGGCGATCCCCGGCCCCGTCGCGCTTCACAGGCGGGTGATGAGATGCCGGAGGAAGGAGAGCCACGGGCCGAAGAAGGCGGCGGCGAGGAAGCAGGCAGGCGCGCCGAGGAGGACGAAGGGATGGGTGAGCGCCGCCGTGAGCGTGCGGGACAGGGGGGCGCGCGTGATCCGGGAGAAGTCGAGGAGCGTGCGGGCCGTGGCCCACAGCGTAAGGAGCAACCAGGCTCCGGCGAGGGCCGGGGCAGCCCCGGCCGAGACGGGCTGAGAGGCCAGGACCATCGCGGCGACCATGAGCGGGAGCAACGTCCACCGGGGCCACACCACGAGCATGAATACCTGGCCCGGCGCGAGCGGACGCCGGCGGCGGGCAACGAGGGCGAGCACCCCGGCCCACACCGCGAGGGCCAGGGCATAGAGGCTGCCCGCCGTCAGGGCCAGGAGCCACGGCTGCCGGAGCAGGCCCGCGAGCGTTATCCGCACGCTCCCCGGAAGCCACTGGAGCGCCGACATCATCGCCCGGCTGTCCAGGATCGCGCCGAAGACGACGCTCGCCGTCATCCCCACACTGACGGCGATGGCCAGGAGCAGGAGCGCGCTGGTCATCGGCAGCACGTCGCGACCCTCCCGGACGGCGTCGCAATAGAAGCCGTGCGCGAGAAAATAGCGCGGCGCCATGAACCGGAAGCGGGGCGAGCGCACGTAGTGCCCCGCGATCATCGCCACGACGGCCCATCCGATGAGGACGATCCACGGCGCCCCCGGCCCCGGCGCGCGGCCGGGGGGGAAGGCGAAGACCCGCTGCCGCCCCGTATAGATGCCCGCCATAACGTCAAAGGCCGGGCGGGGCCGGCCGGCGCGGTCGTGGAGGCCGTACCGTCGTCCGTACGGGTCGGGCGGCTCCGGGTCGGCGTCCGGGGCGTCCGGGTCGGCGTCGCGCCAGCGATGGACGAACACGGCCACGGGCGGGTTCGCGGCGTCGAGGAGCGCGTTGAGGTGGGTTTCGAGGAAGCGGGCCTGCGCCTCGGGCGCGTGCGGGTTGCGGAGGCCGGGCGGGCCGTCCGGGTCCACCCACGCGCCGAGCGTGGCCAGCCCGCGCCCCGTCCAGTCCGTCACGGGGGGCAGGCGGTCGCGCGCGTCGAGCAGCGCGAAGTCGACGGCGTCGCGGCAGCGGTCCGCCGTCGTGAACGCGCTGACGTAGTACAGCCTCACGCCGTCGGGGCGCATCCCGGCAAGGGCGCGGAAGAAGTCGCATGCCTCCGGGTCGCTCGTGTCGCTCCGGCGGGCGAGGCCGAAGTGCCGGGCGGAGCGATGGCCGCGCGCCCGCGCCAGGGCCCGGCGGAGCGTCTCCCGCGCGAAGGCGAGCGTGTCGGCGAGGCGGGCGGCGGGCAGGGCGTCGAGCGGCAGCTCCTGAAAGAGCCGCAGCCCGAGCGTGTCGGCGAGCGAAAGCAGGCGTTCCTCCCGGACGAGCCCGGTGCGCACCGCCTCGACGCCCGCCGCGCGCATGCGGATGAGGTCGGCTTCCGCATGCGCCACGTCCGCCGGAGCCGCCCACACCACGCCTTTCCACACCCTCGGCTGCGCGCGCACCGGAAGGCTTGCCGCACACGCGAGGAGCGCCGCAAACCCCAGCGCGCACGACGGCTTGAGGATCGGATGACGAAACGTCACGGCATTACCCGGCAGACGAAGAGGGACGGGCGTAAGGTAGGCCGGAAAGCGTCGCTTGCTCAAATGAAAATCAGGCCGAGCGTGCCGACGAGGAAACAATAATAGGCGAAGTACGCCAGGTTGCCCCGCCGGATGACGTCGAGCAGAAGCTTGATCGCCGCCACGCCCGAGACGTACGCCACCACCGTGCCGATGAACAGCGGCAACCAGCCCATCGAAATGCCCTGTTCGGCCATCTCGAGGCTTTTGAGGAGCGTTGCGCCGAGAACCACGGGCAGGAGCATCAGGAAAGAGAAGTCCGCCGCGCGCCGGGGCGTCACGTTCAGGTAGAGCGCCGTACAGATCGTTGCCCCGGACCGGGAGATGCCGGGAATCATCGCCGCCGACTGCGCCGTGCCGATGAGGAAAGCCTTTCCCGGCGTGATCGGGCCGTCCGGGTTTTTCCGGAGGAGCGTCAGGAGCAAAAGCACCCCCGTGACGATGAGCATGCCGGCGACGAAGTGCGGGTCGCCGAAACGGGATTCGAGGAAATCTTTGAAAAGGACGTACACCAGCCCCGTCGGGATCATCGTGATGAGAATGAAAACCGCCGTGCGCACCTCCTCCTCTCTCCGGTAGTGCCCGGCAAATTTCCCCGGCGTCCGCGCCGCCGCGAGCGACTTTCGGAGGAGCGCGAGGACTTCGTACCGGTAGACCGTCAGGATGCTCAGCACCGTGCCGAAGTGGACGAACACCTCGAAGGTCACGTTGTCCGCGCCCGCCGGATCGATGCCGAGCAGGTATTTGCCCAGCACGAGGTGCCCCGACGAGGAGATCGGCAGAAACTCGGTCAACCCTTGCACCAGACCCAGAAGGGCCGCTTCCCACCAGTTCATTCGAAATCAGATTTTGGAAGGGGGGCTTTCGTGTGCGAAACGAGGAAGGTACGATGCGCCGGGAGGAAGCGAAACGAAGCCGCCGCAAATTCTTTCAAACTCCCCCGCCGTTCATTCCGGCAGTTTCGGCTCGACGAGGAGCACGTCCTCGCGTTCGACGACGACGGCGCCGGGGGGGGCGCCCTTCGGCTTGCGCACGTACTTCCGCTCAGTGACGATGACCGGGACGAGGCCGCTGCCCCGCGCTTTGCTGAAATACGCGGCGATGCCGGCGGCGCGCTCGAGAAGGTCTTTGCCGGGCCGGGCCTGCCGGTTCGGGAGGCGGAGCACCGCGTGCGAGCCGCCGACGCCGCGCGCGTGCATCCACAGGTCGTGCTTCCGCGCGTGGCGGAACGTGAGCAGGTCGTTCTGCTTCGCGTTTTTCCCCACCCACACCTCGTAGCCGCCGCCGAGCGGAAAGCGCCGGAAGGGGATGCCGCCTTCGGTCCGCGCCTCCGGAGCGAGAAACGGCGCGAGCCGGTCGGCCTCCTTTTTCTTGAAGCGTTCGAGGTCGGCGTACGTGTCGATGCGGCGGAGGCGTTCGAGGAGGGCGTCGGCTTCCCCGGCGCGGCGCTCGGCCTCGGCCATGCGCTCCTCGGCGTGGGCGCGGGAGCGCCGCGTCCGGCGGGCCTTCTCATAATACCGTTGCGCGTTCTCGACGGCGCTCTTCGCCGGGTCGAGGGGGATGGAGACGGGCGCGCCTTCGGCGAAGAGGTCGGGCAGCGTGACGGCTTCCGCGCCCGCCGGCCCGGCGGCGGGGTTGGCCATGAGCAGGTGCGCCCATCGCTCGTACCGCTCGGCGCGGCTCTCGCGGGCGAGCTCTTCGAGCATGCGCTCGGCGCTCGCCCGGTAGTGGTCGCGCGCCGAGCGGAGGGCCTTCTCGAGCGGGGCGTACGCCTGCCGGAAACGCGCCTCGCCCAGGCTGCGACGGACGAACACGCGCACGGCGGCGTCCACCGAGTCGAACGGCTCTTCGGTCAGGTCCTGGCGGCCTTCGAGGTGGCGGAGGCGGATGAGGGAGAAGACCTCGGGCGAGCGTCCGCGCCGGAAGATGCGCGGCGACGGGCGCTCGAGCTCGCGTCGGAGCGCGCGGGCGGCTTCGAAGAGGGCGCGGCGCTCGGCCTCAGTCACGGCGGCGGGGTTGGCCGTCGTCACGCCCGCGCGGTGGACGGCCTCGGCGGCGAGGGTGCGGTCGAAGAGCGGGAGGGCGGCGGCGAGGGCCTGCGTCGTCGTCTTCCGGTCGATGCGCCACCGGGCCTCGAAAGCCTCGAACGTGGCGACGACGGGCGCGGGGCGCGGAGCGGGCGCGGACTTGCCTGCCCACGCGGCATCGGCCTGGAAGGCTTCGCGCACGCGCCCCCCGGCGTCGGTGAGGAAGACGTTGGCGCGCGGGCCGAAGAGCATCGCCTGAAAGCGGAGGCCCCCTTCGAGGTCGAGGTAGAGGATGCGGTCGCGTTCGGCCATGCGCAGCCCCGTCACGCGCCGGTCGAAAGCCGCCTCGAACAGCGTGGCGACGTTTCGCCGGGCCTTGCCGTAACCTTCCGAGCGAAAGAGGAAGCGCATCGGCCCGCGCACCGACGCGCGAAGCATCCACGCGCGCTCCGGCTTCGCGAGGGCCAGCGTCAGCTCGTCGCGCGCCTGCGAGAACGCATCCCCCACCACGGAGCCGACGAGGTCCGGCGTCCACTCGCGCACGAGCGCCTTCAGCGTGTAATAGTTGGTGATCATGCGCGGTCGAACGGGAGAGGCGTCCTTTTTGCTCGGGAGACGGGACGGTTCAACGTCCGGGCGCGGAAACGTTTCACGCGAGGCTTCCTTTGGCTTCGTCGCGGTCCGCTGCGCGTATCTCCGCCGTTGCGCCGGGGGTACGCGCCCATAGCGCACGCGCCGCCCCGAATGGAGGCGGCGCGTGCGCGCGTGAGTCGCAAAGGATTGTCGGTTTCGGGCAGGGAGACGGGGTCTCCTGCCGTCAGTCCAGCGTGGGCGTGTGCGACCACCGGTGCTCGGACGACGCGCCGTCTCCGGCTGCCGCCGGGCGATCCGCGCGCCGCGCCGGAGTTTCGGTATGGTCCACCTTGAACTGCGCCACGAGTTCGCTGAGTTGATCCATGGCCCGGTTCAGTTCGTCTGTGGAGCGGACGATCTCGCTGATCCCCCGCGCCGACTCATCCGAGACCATCGAGATGGCCTCGACGCTGCGCGAGATCTGCTCGCTCGTTGCCGACTGCTCTTCGGTGGCCGCCGCAATCTGACCGATCAGGTCAACGGTTTGCTGCGTCTCCGCCACGATCTTCTCCAGGGCTTCGCCGGCCTTGTCGGCGAGCACGATGCCGGTCTTTACTTCCTCGGTGCCCTGCTGCATCGAGGCGACGGCGTCGCTGGTTTCGGATTGAATCGTCAGGATCATCTCGGCGATCTGCTTGGTGGCCTGGGTCGTCCGCTCGGCCAGCTTGCGCACCTCGTCGGCGACGACGGCAAAGCCCCGGCCCTGCTCACCCGCGCGGGCCGCCTCGATGGCGGCGTTGAGGGCCAGCAGGTTGGTCTGATCGGCAATGTCGTCGATCGTCGAGATGATCTCTCCGATCTGCTGGCTCGACGCGCCGAGGCGTTCCACCATGCCGGCAGACTGCCCGACGCGATCGGCGATCTGGCGAATCTTGACGATGGTCTGATCGACCACCTGCCCGCCCTGCTCGGCTACCTCGCCGTTTTGCCGGGCGACCGTGGCGGTGCGCGTGGCGTTCTTGGCGTTCTCGATGATGGTGCGGGTCATCTCCTCGACGGCGGCAGCGACTTCGGTTGCCTGGGCGGACTGCTCCTGGGCCCCGACCGCCAGCTCCTCGGTGGTTCTGGAGATGAGCGTAGCCGTCGTCACCGTTGCCTCGACTGCGCCGCGCACCTGGTCGAAGAGACGGCGTATGTTCTGAACGGCCTTGTTGAAACCGCGAGACAGCTTGCCGATCTCGTCGTCGCCGTGTCCGGCGTCGAGTTGCACCGTCAGGTCTCCGGCGGCGAAACGGTCCATTTCGGTCAGGATCCTGTCCACGCTTTGCGTGAGGTATTGCCGTTGTTCTTCCGACTCGCGCACGGCTTCTTCCACCTTCCGCTCGACGCTCGCCTTCTCGGCCTCCAGGGCCTCGGACGAAGCGCGGATGTCGCGCACCATCGTGTTGAACGATTGACTGAGCGCGCCGATCTCGTCTTCGACGTCCAGTTCTACCTGAACCGTGAGGTCGCCTTCGGCCACGCGGCGGGTCCCCTGCTCCAGGGACTGAATCGGGCGGGTGACGAGGCGGGAGATGCCCCACGCCACCAGCGTCAACATCGCCAGGGTAAGGAAAGCGATCAGCCCGATCATGCGGGCCTTCCTGGAAACGGCGGCATGCACCGGCTCCATCGACATCATGACCTCGAAAGCGCCGTGGATCTCACCGACTTTCCATCCCTCCATCT
>JALSSK010000482.1 GCA_026984335.1 Rhodothermales bacterium | reverse complement strand
GCTCATCAGGTAGCGGTCTTCGAGCGGCATCTGAAGCGTATAACCGAGCGCCCCGATGCCCCGCGGCACGATGGACACCTTCTGCACGACGTCCGCGCCCGGCGTGAAATAGCCGACGATGGCATGCCCCGACTCATGGTAGGCCACGATCCGCCGCTCCTTCTCGTTGATGATCCGGTTCTTCTTCTCCAGTCCGGCCACACTCCGCTCGATGGCCTCCTCGAACTCGCGCATCGAGATGCGGTCCTTGCCCTTGCGCGCCGCCAGGAGCGCCGCCTCGTTGCACACGTTGGCGATGTTCGCCCCCACGAACCCCGGCGTCTGGGCGGCCAGCCGCTTCAGATCCACCGTATCGTCGAGTTTGAGGTTGCGCGTGTGCACACGGAAAATGGCCTCACGCCCCTTCATGTCGGGCCGGTCGACGAGCACCTGGCGGTCGAAGCGCCCGGGGCGAAGCAGCGCCGGATCGAGCACCTCGGGACGGTTCGTCGCGCCCATGAGGATGACGCCCTCGGTCCCCTCGAAGCCGTCCATCTCTTCGAGGAGCTGATTGAGCGTGTTCTCGCGCTCGTCGTTCCCCCCGATGACGCTCACCTGCGCCCGGCTCTTCCCGATGGCGTCGATCTCGTCGATGAAGATGATGCACGGCGCTTTCTCCTTCGCCTGCCGGAAGAGGTCGCGCACGCGGGCCGCGCCCACCCCCACGAACATCTCGACGAAGTCGGAGCCGGAGAGCGAGAAAAACGGCACCTCCGCTTCGCCCGCAACAGCTCGGGCCAGGAGCGTCTTGCCCGTTCCCGGCGGCCCGACGAGCAAGACGCCCTTGGGCAACTTTGCCCCCAGACGCGTGTATTTCTGAGGGTTTTTGAGGAACGAGACGATCTCCCGCACTTCCTCCACGGCTTCGTCCACCCCCGCCACGTCCTTGAACGTGACGCGATTCCCGGGAGCCTCGGCCACGATCTTCGCATTCGCCTTCCCCACACTCAGAATGTTGTTCTGCCCCGCGCTCATCCGGCGAAAAATGAATACCCAGATCGCGCCCAGAAGGAGAAAGGGAAGAATCCAGTTCAAAAAGAAATTACGGAAGAAATTATTTTCTATATGACCACTATAATCCACACCAGCGGCATCCAGATAGGCCAGCAGGGAGTCGTCCTGCACGTCCGGAAGGCGCGTCACGGTGAACTGAAGCGCCGCCTGCCGTTCGATCTCTTCGAGCCGCAACCGCCACGGCGCATTCGGCCCGAAACTCAGATCCGAGCCGGCTTTCGTCGTATCCGCTCCCGTGGTGTCTTTGAACGTCCCAACGATGCGATCCGAGAGAATCACGACTTTTTCGACGGCGCCTTCCTGAAGTTTATCGCGAAATGCCTTATAGGAAATCTCCTTATTGGCGGATGGCCCCGAGAAGAAAAACAACTCCATCGCCAACAAGCCCAACATCACGATCACGTAATACCATATTGAAAATTTTGCAGGCTTTTCCATGGTGTCCTA
>JALSSK010000481.1 GCA_026984335.1 Rhodothermales bacterium | reverse complement strand
GAAGGCGCGCTCGCATGTCCCGAAAGGGGTTCACGAAGCGGCGTGGCGCGATCTCGGCGCTGCGGGAGGGGCGTGGAGGCGCGCGAGGTGGTCGAGCACGTTGCGAAGGGCGTCGAGCTTGACCGGCTTGGACAGATAATATTGCATGCCGGCGGCCAGACATTCTTCGCGCTGCCGATTCATCGCGTTCGCCGTCAGCGCGACGAGGTGAGGGGCGGAGCGTTCGCCGTAGCGCTCGCGGATGCGCCGGGCGGCCTCGAGGCCGTCCATCTCGGGCATCTGCACGTCTAGGAAGACGACATCGTATGATCGCGTCTCCAGCGCGCGAAGCACTTCGAGGCCGGTTTCGACGAGGTCGGCTTCATAACCGAGCCGGGCGAGCATCCGGAGAGCGACCTTCTGGTTGATGGGGTTGTCTTCGGCAAGCAGGATGCGCAGCGCGCCGGCGGGGGCGGCGTCCGGAGGCCTGATGCGGCGAAGTTCGACCGGCGAGGGGGACGAAAGCGCATGCTTGAGCACCTCCCGGAGGCGCGAGAGCTTGACGGGTCGGGGAAGCTTCAGGGCGGCGTGGGGGCCTTCGTCGGAGGCCTCGCCAAGGGGATGGAGCGTCACGACGGGCAGGGCCGTCGAGCAGGCGGCAAAGGCCTCGCGCGCGCCGGGGACCGCGCCCTCGATGAGGACGGCGGCATAGTCCGGGTCGCCGTCGAGCAGGCGGCGCGCTTCGTCGCTCGCGGCCACGGCGTCGACCGGCATGCCGAGCGCCTCGAGCTGGCGGACGAGGCTCTCCCGCAGCGCGTCGTTCGGCTGGACGAGCAGCACCCGCCGACCGGCAAGGCCGGGGTCCGGCGCTTCGCCCGCGCTCGTCTCGGCCTCTGTCGCCTCGATGGTGAAGGTGAACGTCGAGCCTGCGCCTACGGTGCTTTCCACCCGCATCGCGCCGCCCATGAGGAGGCACAACCGCTGGCTGATGGCGAGACCGAGCCCCGTTCCTCCATACTTCCGCGTCGTCGAGGCATCGAGTTGCGTGAACGACTCGAAGAGCCGTTCCAGATGCGGCTCGGGGATGCCGATGCCCGTATCTCGAACCGAGAAGCTGAGCACGCACCGCCCCGCCGTGCGACGCTCCAGCGCCGCGCGCACGATCACCTCGCCCGTCTCGGTGAACTTCACGGCGTTCGAGAGCAGGTTCACCAGGATTTGCCGCAGGCGCGTCACGTCGCCGATGATGGAGGCGGGCGTTTCGGGTTCGAGGATGTACGCCAGCGCCAGCCCTTTCCCGGAGGCTCGAAACGCCACCACGTCGAGCGCATCTTCGAGCAGCGCCCGGACCGAGAAGGGCTGCTTTTCGAGCGTCAACTGATTCGCCTCGATCTTTGAAAAGTCGAGGATGTCGTCGAGCAAGCTGAGCAGGGCGTCGCCGCTTCGGCGGATGATGGTTACGTATTCCCGCTGTTCGGGGTCGAGGTTCGATTGTTCGAGGAGAGAGGTCATGCCGATGACGCC
>JALSSK010000480.1 GCA_026984335.1 Rhodothermales bacterium | reverse complement strand
TCCGCCGAAGGTAAATCATATCGACGTTTTTCGACAGTCACCTTTCGAAAATGGCGGATGGATGGGTGTGTGACCGTGCCGCGAGCCGACGGGCGGGCCTTTCACTCCGTCAGAAAATCGATCACGACGCGGGCGAAGGCTTCGGGCGCGTCGGCATGGACCCAGTGCCCGGCGCCCGGGATGGTGACGAGCCGAGCGCGGGGGAAACGGCGGCGGATGAGGGGCAGGTCCTCGTCGGTGACGTACGGCGAGTCGCCGCCGCGCACGAAGAGCGTGGGGCCGTCGAACGTGCCGGTAGCGGGGACATCGTCGCTGAGGCGGTCGTAGTTGCGATAGAGCGCTTCGAGGTTCACGATCCACGAGAAGCCGCCGTGGGGCTCGGTGCGGAGATTCTTGAGGAGGAACTGCCGCACGGCGGCGGAGGGGACGCGCCGGGCCAGCGCCGCATCGATCTCCTTTCGGGAACGGAAGGCGTTCAGGTCGAGGTTGCGGAGGGCGTCGAAGAGGTGGATCTGCCACGGCGGATAGCGCTTCGGCGCGATGTCCACCACCACGAGCCGGTCGACGCGCTGCGGGCGGGTGAGGGCGAACTGCATGGCCGTCTTTCCGCCCATCGAGTGCCCCATGACGTGCGCCGAGGCGAGGCCGTGGCGGTCCATGAAAGCCGCCAGATCGTCGGCCATGGCGGGGTAGTCGTGCACCGGATCGTGCGGCGAGCGTCCGTGGTTGCGCTGATCGACCGCAAAGACGTGGAAATGCTTCGCGAAGGCGCGGCTCGCGAGCGTGTGCCAGTTGCCGCTCGCGCCAAGCAACCCGTGGAGGATGATGAGGGGATGCCCTGCTCCGTACTCCTTGTAAAAAAGCTCCATGAAAGGCTCCATTGCCATCGGACCAAGGGGGGTGGAAGCCGCAAACGACACGCGCCGCCCGAGGTTCGTCAAGCCTCCGCGAAAAGGCCCGAAACGGACGGCGGCGCGCCGCTTCGCACGACGCGCCGCCGCCGGGTCGGGATGCCCCGCACCGGATGCACAGGGCAAGGAATCAGGCCTGCGACTTGAGCAGATCGCGGATCTCGGCCAGCAACTTCTCCTCCGCCGAGGGTTCCGGCGGCGCGGCGGGGGCCGGCGCGGCTTCCTCTTTACGCTTCATCTGGTTCATCGCCTTCACCACGAGGAACAGCACGAACGCCACGATGAGGAACGCGATGATCACGTTGATGAACGAACCATAGGCCAGCGCCACGCCGCCCGCCTCACGCACGGCGGCGACGGTCTCCATGTCCACCCCGGCCACGTCCGGCGGGTTGCGCAGGATGACGAACAGGTTGCTGAAGTCCGGCGTGCCGAAAACGGCGGCGACGATCGGCATCAGAATGTCATCGACGAGCGACTTGACGACCGCGCCAAAGGCCGCGCCGATGATGATGCCCACGGCCATGTCGACCATGTTGCCCTTCATGGCAAATTCCTTGAACTCCTTGAGCATAGACATACCTCCGAAGATGGATGAGGGAAAGGTGGGAAGGCGCAATCGAAATCATGCCCATGCGCATCGGACAAAAAACTTACCACGTCCGACCCAATAGCTCAAGAGAATATCCGACCCGCCTCAATAACCACAGACACAATATCTTATAAAACAAGAACTTGAATAGGCTGTATTTCTTCGATATGCCCTCGTAATAGCGAGCCTTGAACCCGCGACGTGCCTCATAATCGCCCACGCCCTTCATCGAAACCCACCCGGGCGCGGCTGAAAATCATACGACGTGCGGTGAGCGCGCGGGATTGCGACCGCCCCGAAGCTCCGTTTACGCGTCCGGTTCGGCGGCGTCCGACCCGGCTTCGTCGTCGGGCGCGGAGGAACGCCGGCGGCAACAGCATCCGCCCCGGCTGAACATCCAGATCAGCCAGCCGATGGCGAGCAAGGGAAGCAGCCGCCGGAAACCGCCCGTGAGGAATGCCTCGGTCGAGACGTGGAACGTAGAGAGCACGACGATGAGCAATACGAGCAAGGCGAGCAGGGCGATTTTGGAAAGGTCTTTCATGCGGCTTCTCATGCGATGGGTCCCTTCCCCTACGAAGCTGCCCCCGCCTGGTTTCGACGTCGCCTTCCCCGCTCCCTCGCACAGCCGCAGAAGAATGAACCGGCGGCCTGGAATCGAAAAAGGCTCCTCCCCTTGCCAAGAGGAGGGGGCGCGAAGCGACGCAGGGGTAGACCACGTTGGCGATAGCTAAAGATACCCCCTTCCCCCCTTCGGGGTACTTCCCCCTGGCAGGGGGAAGGGCTTGAGACATGCGAGCGAGACCAGTCCCTCCCCTTGCGAAGGGGAGGTGGCGCGGAGCGACGGAGGGGTAGACCACGTTGGCAATGCGTACGAATAGACCCCCTTCCCCCTTTCGGGGTACTTCCCCCTGCCCAGAGGGAAGAGCTCGTGCGGCTCCGCTCGACTCGCGGAAGCCCCTCCCCTTGCCAGGGGGAGGTGGCGCGAAGCGACGGAGGGGTAGAACAGGCAGGCAATGCGTACGAATAGACCCCCATCCCCCCTTCGGGGTACTTCCCCCTGTGAGGGGGAAGAGCTTGAGATATGCGAGCGAAACCAGTCCCTCCCCTTGCGAAGGGGAGGTGGCGCGAAGCGACGGAGGGGTAGCACAGAGCCACGCCCGGAACAAAAATTTTGCCTCTCTCCTGCCTGCTTTTCGCATCTCCCGGAATTAACCTGCCACCTTTCCTGCGTTTCTCCCCTTTATGGAATATATTTTGAGTTTAGATACAGATATGCACCTCCGAATTGACGATAATTATTGACGGAGACGGTCTCATGCCCTTTCATCGCTTGCCCTTCCCCCTGCTCCTCGTCGCAATCCTCCTCCTCTCCGGCTGCCGCGACGACCCCTACGACCCACGCGGCCTCCCCTTCCGCACCGTGGCCCACGAGTATCCCTACCCGATCCTGCCCGCCGACCTCGACGGCGACGGGCAGGACGAATATCTGGAATACAGACCCTTCCACATGTCTTCCGCCACTCCCAGACCCCTCTCCTACGTCCTGAAACGCCATTCCGGGAAGGTCGTCGACGAACTTCACGTCACCGGGAGATCAGCGGGAGAGCCCATAATTCTCGACGTGCTTCCCGGCAAGGCGCTGGAGATCCTCCTTCCCTACGTGCGCAACGACTCGCTCTTCATCACCGTCTTCGACCACGACGGGAAGAAAAGGAAGAGCTTCTTCCTCACGACCGGCTCGCCCCGCATCGATGCGGAGGACGGCTCCGTCTATCCCTGGGACCCCCGGGTGCAAGCGTTGCGCCTGGCCGACGTGAACGGGGACGGCAAACCGGAACTGGTCGCGATCCTCCAGACCCTGTACGCCCGCCTCCCGCGCGGGGTGATGGTCTTCTCGTGGCCGGAGGGTGAGAAGACCGGGGAGAAAATCGTCGGGGCCCTCACGCAAATGCGCGCTCTGGCCGACGTCGACCGCGACGGGCGCCTCGAACTCGTCACCGATAGCTACGCGCCGAACAACGGCGCCGTGGCGGGCGGCTTCTCGGACGACCAGTCCTATGCCATCATCTTCGAACTCGGCGACCGCGTGCGGGTGGATACGAGCTGGAACACCACCGGCGCCCAGGTCTACAGCTATTACGAGGATTTCGACAACGACGGGCGGAAGTCCCTGTGGACCCTCAGCACCGGCGCACCGACCAACGACAACCAAACCGTGATCCGGGAGATCCTCCCCAACCCGTGGCGAAGCACCAAGCTCAAAACCATCAACGAGCCGCTCATGCGTCCCTGGCCGGTGGACCTCGATCACGACGGCGACCTGGAATTCGTGTTCTTCAAGGAGCCGAACGAACTTTACGCGCTGGATCCCGACGGATGGCGCCACACCGTACGTCCATTCGAGGGAACGTTCACTGGCCTCATACTTTTATCCGACCTCGACGGCGACGGATGGCCCGATTTCGCTCTGCTTTCTACTTCCCGGAAGAAGGTGCTCGTATTGAACGCGGAGCTCTCCCCCATCGCAATGATCTCCGGCGACTTCAGGAACTATCTCGTTTATGACTCCTTTCGGGCAGGGCTGGGCCGTCCGTCCTATTTTTTGTTTACGTCGGATAGGGGCTCGACGGCGTACGAGTTGGTTCCGAACCGGTTCTGGTGGTTCTACCGGTACGCTGTCCCGGCGCTGTGGGCGCTGGGCTTCGCCCTGGCGCTCGGGGCGGTGGCGGCCATTCGTCGTCAAACGTTGCGCGCCCGCCTCGTCGAGCGTGTCTGCGCCGCCCACGAAGCCGCTGCCCGGGAAGGGTGGCTCCTGCTCAGCCCGAAGGGGCGCATCCTCCGGGCCAACGCCGCCGCCCGCGCCTGGCTCGACGACGGCCCGCCGGAAACGCTGCAGACGTTCCTCGAGGAGCTCCACCGCAGCCCGCCCACGCACATCACCCGCCGCCTCGAGGCAAAGCCGGGGGCGCTCTTCGTCACCGCCGACCCGATCGTGCTCCGGGGCGAAGCGCATCCCCACTGGCTGCTGACCCTCGGCAAACGCGCCTCGTACGACGCCGAGGACTACCGCACCTGGGGCCTCATGGCCCAACGCATCGCCCACGACCTGAAGAACCCCCTCACCTCGATCCTGCTCACACTCCAGCGCCTCCAGCTCGAATACCAGAGCCGAAGCCCGACCGAAGCGGTCGTCTACGACGGCTACGTGCAGCGCATCACCGACCGCATCGAACACCTCCGGCGCATGACGCGCAACTTCATGAAGTTCGTCGACCTCGACGCGCTCGACCTCCGGGAGATCAAGCTGAACGCGTTCCTCCACGAACAAGCGACGCCCCTGAAAGCCCGCCTGCCCGCCGACATCAGCATGGAGATGAAGCTCGGGGAGAACCTGCCGCCCGTCCGGATCGACGCCGAGCAGCTCATCTCCGTGCTCGAGAACCTGATGACCAACGCCCTCAATGCGATGCCTGACGGCGGCCTGATCACGCTCGTCACCTATTCGGCACACGCCTTGCGGTTGCCCGACAAGGAGGTCCCGCACGATTACGTCGTGCTCGAGGTGATGGACACGGGCACCGGCATCTCGGAAACCGCCCGGGGACAGATCTTCGATGCGGGCTTCACGACGAACAACAGCACCGGCCTCGGGCTGGCGCTGGTGAAGAAGATCATCGAGGACCACGGCGGATACGTCGAGGTCGAGAGCGAGCCGGGGGCGGGTTCGGCCTTCACGCTCTATTTCCCCATCTGACGGCCCGACGGCTCTGATCCCGAGCGATATGACGAACGGCGTATCTCGTACCTGTCACTTTCGGAGAAGCGTCATGCACGCGTCGATCGCTCGTTCCGGCAAAAAAAAACCCTCCCCTTGCCAGGGGGAGGGGTCGCGGAGCGACGGAGGGGGAGCACAGAACCAAGCCCGGAACAAAAGATACCCCCTTCCCCCCTACGGGGTACTTCCCCCTGACAGGGGGAAGGGCTTGAGACCTTCGAGCGAGACCAGTCCCTCCCCTTGCGAAGGGGAGGTGTCGCGGAGCGACGGAGGGGTAGACCGGCCACCGCAAGACGTACGTCCCATGCTTGAGAGATAGCCGGCCGGTATTCGAATTGCCCAAAACAGCAAGCCAAAGCACGATGCCCAACGCACTGCGATTTACGAATCCGCCGGCAAGCCCGAGACGCCCCGAAGCCCATGCCTGATGCAGCCTCCAACCCGAAAGTGACCGTGCTTGAACACCCGACGACGCCGCATCCGCCGGCCCACATCCTCATCGTCGACGACGACCCGTACGTGCGCGAGAGCCTGGGCGAGATCCTCCACTACGCCGGGCATTCCACCGTGGAAGCCGGCGACGGCAAGGCGGCGATCGACCTGCTGGCGCGGCATCCGGTGGACCTGATCCTGCTCGACCTCGAGCTGCCCCGCGTCGGCGGTCTCGACGTGCTCCGCCACGCGCAGGCCGAATACCCGCACATCCCCATCGTCATCATCAGCGGCAAGGGCACCATCCGCATCGCCGTCGAGGCCACGAAGCTCGGCGCGTACGACTTCCTCGAAAAGCCCGTCGACGCCCGGCGCGCCCTCGTGACGATCCGCAACGCCCTCGAAAAGGTGCGCCTCGAACGCGAGCGCGACCGCCTGCTCGACGAGGCGAAGGCCCGCTACCGGATGGTCGGCTCCAGCCGCGCCATGCAGGACGTCTACCGGATGATCGACAAGGCGGCCCGTATGCCCAGCAAGGTGCTCATCAACGGCGAGAGCGGCACGGGCAAGGAGATGGTGGCCCGCGCCATCCACCACAACAGCGCCCGCCGCGCCGCCCCGTTCGTGGCGCTCAACTGCGCCGCCATCCCCGAAGAGCTCATCGAAAGCCAGCTCTTCGGCTTCGAAAAGGGCGCCTTCACCGGCGCCGGCCGCACCCACCCGGGCAAGTTCGAGCAGGCCCACGGCGGCGTCCTCTTCCTCGACGAGATCGGCGACATGAGCCTGATGACGCAGGCCAAGGTGCTCCGCGTGCTCGAGGCCGGACAGGTCGAGCGCATCGGCAGCACGCGCCCCGTCCCGGTGAACGTGCGCGTGATCGCCGCCACCCACAAGGACCTCGAAACCGAGATCGCCGAGGGCAACTTCCGCGAGGACCTCTTCTACCGGCTCAACATCGTCAACATCACGCTGCCGCCGTTGCGCGGGCGCACGGAGGACATCCCCGCCCTCGTCGCCCACTTCCTCGCGCACTTCGCCGAGGAGAACGGCCTGCCGCCGAAGACCCTCACTTCCGGCGCGATGACCCTCCTGCTGGGGCACGACTGGCCGGGCAACGTGCGCCAGCTCCGCAACGTGATCGAGCGGCTCGTCGTGCTCAGCGACGGCGAGGCCATCGACGCCCGCGAGGTGCGCCACGCCCTGCGCCGCCCCCCCGCCCCCCACGAGGCGACGCTGACGAACCTGCGCGCGGCCCGCGAAGCCTTCGAGCGCGAGCACATCCGGCGCACGCTCCTGGCGCACGAGGGCCGCATCCGCGAGACCGCCGAAGCCCTCGGCATCGACCGCAGCCACCTCTGGAAGAAGATGAAACGCTACGGCCTCGCCCCCGACGCCTGAACCCCGACACCCCGCTCTCTCCACACGCCCGGCCCTCCCCGGAGCGCCGGGCTTTTTC
>JALSSK010000479.1 GCA_026984335.1 Rhodothermales bacterium | reverse complement strand
GCAGGCGACGCGCTGGCCGACCTCCCGGACTCGTATGAACTCGACCAGAACTACCCCAACCCCTTCAATCCGGAGACGACCATCGGCTTCAGCCTGCCCGAAGCCGGTCCCGTCCGCCTCACGGTCTTCGACCTGCTCGGTCGCCGCGTGGCCGTGCTCGCCGACGGCTGGTTCGAGGCGGGTCGCCACGCCCTTCCCTTCGACGCCCGCCACCTCGCCGGTGGCGCCTATCTCTATCGCCTCCGGACGCCGGAGCGCACCCTCACCCGAACCATGATCCTCATGAAATGAGCGAGACGTTATGGCGTTTGCGCGTTAAAACGTTTTAACGTTCCAACGTACAAACGCCCCAACGTTCAAACACCCCCGACCTTCAGCCCGTGGAGGAGCACCGTCGGCATGCCGACCGAGACGGGGACGCTTTGCCCGTCCTTCTCGCACACGCCGCGCGCGGTGTCGAGGCGGAAGTCGTTCCCGACGGCGGCGATGCCCGCGAGCGCGTCCGTCGCGGCCCCTTCGATCCGCACGCCGGCGACGGGATGGGTGAGCCGTCCCCGCTCGATGCGCCGGCCTTCGAGCACCTCGAACGAGAAGCGGTCCTCGGCGGGCCGCACGACGCCGCTGCCGGCGGTCCGCACGTACAGTCCTTCCCGGATTTCGGCGATGAGTTCCTCGGGCGAAGCCTCGCCGGGAGCCAGCGTCAGGTTCGTCATGCGGGGCGCGGGGGCGTGGCGGTAATCCTGCCGGCGGGCGTTGCCCGTGCGCGGAAGGCCGAGGCGCTCCGCGTGTCGGCGGTCGGTGAGAAAGCTCCGGAGCACGCCCGCTTCGACGAGCGTCGTCCGCGCCGTGGGGGCGCCCTCGTCGTCGAAGGGTGCGGAGCCGCGCCCGCCCGGGAGCGTGGGGTCGTCGGCGAGCGTGACGCACGGAGCCGCCACGACCTCGCCGCGCCGCCCGCCCCACGGCGAAGCGCCCGCCGCCACGAGGTCGGCTTCGAGGAGATGCCCGGCGGCTTCGTGGAGCCAGACGCCTCCCCATCCGCCCGCCAGCGCCACCGGCATCGCGCCGTGCGCGAGGGGCCGCGCATCGAGGAGCCTCCGCGCCCGCTCGACGGCCGCGCGCGCCGCCTCCTCCGCCGGATGCGCAAAGAAATGCCCGAAGCCGCACGCGCCGCCGGTCACGGCGAAGGCCGTCCCGCTTCGTCCCGCGCCCGCCAGCGTCACCTCCACCCGAAGGCCGAGGAGCATCGTGGCCGTCGCCGAGGCATGGCCTTCCGAAGTGAGGACGACCGTGCGCCGCGTCCGGTCGTGGTATTCCGCCGAGACGCGCGCCACACGGTCATCGAGGGCGAAAGCGGCTTCGACGGCGGCTTCGAGGAGGGCGGTTTTCTCCGAGACGGCGACGACGTCGGGTGCGTCGGGCGGCAGATCCGGCAGATCCGGCATCTCGCACGGGACGCATTCCGCACGCGCCGCTCCCGGCTTCAGGCGCGCGGCGGCGTCCTCGGCCATGGCGAGCCACGCCGCCGGCTCGCCCGCCGCCGTCGCCGCATACCCGAACGCCGCTCCCCGCGCCACGCGCAGCCCCGTCCCGGCCACGAGATCCGCCGCGACGACCGGCTTCCCGAAACGCACGCGCCCGCCCGAGGCTTTTCCCCGCATCGAAAGGCGATGATGCGCGGTGCGCTCGGCGAAGAGGTCCGCCCACGCGCCGCCGGTGCGCAGGGCGCGGCGAAAGAGCGCGGGCGCGACTTCGAGCAGCCGCGCGGCTTCGGCCCGGAAAAGGGCGTCAGTATCCGTAGATGGAGAAATCATCGCGCCGCATGTGAAGCGTCAGGGCGATGGCAAACATGGCCGTGTTCGCCAGCAGCGCGGAGCCGCCGTACGAGAGGAAAGGCAGCGGGATGCCGATCACCGGGAGCAAGCCCGTCGCCATCCCGACGTTGATGAAGATGTGGATGAGATAGATGCCGACCGCCCCCGAGGCCACCATCACCCCGAAAGGATGCTTGATCTGCGCGCCGAGCACGACGAGGCGGATGAGAAACAGCGCGAAGAGGGTCAGCACCACCATGGCGCCGATGAAGCCCCACTCCTCCCCGATGACGCTGAAGATGAAGTCGGTCGATTGCTCCGGCACGTACGCGCCCTGCGTCTGCGTGCCCTCCATGAACCCCTTGCCCAGCAGCCCGCCCGACCCGATGGCAGCCTTCGACTGCACGAGGTGAAAGCCGACGTTGTCCCGGAATTCCTTCGCTTCCGGGTTCGTGAACGAGAGGATGCGCGCCACCTGATAGGGTTGCAAAACCTTCGTCAGCGCCAGCGTCACGGCGGCGACCGTCCCGCCGGTGAACAGCCCCGCGAGCGCCGTCACGTACCGCTCGCGCATCTGCCAGTGCATGCCCAGGGTGAAGAGCACCGCGAAGGCGACGGCGGCGGGCCAGTAAACGATGGCGAGATAGGCCGCGAGCGCCGGCGAGGTCATGAGCACGAGCGTGTGAAGCGGCAGCCCACTCCAGTACAGCAGGATCGGCATGAGGCCGAAAAAGACGAGCGCCGTCCCCATGTCGTTCTGAAGCACGATGAGCGCGGCGGGCAACGCCACGAGCGCCACCGCAAACACGGCGTACCGCACGTTGTGCGTCTGCGTCCGCCGCGACGAGAGCAGTTGCGCCACGGCCAGCACCGTCCCCACCTTCGCCAGCTCCGAGACTTGAAGCCCGATCGGCCCGAGGTAGAGCCAGGACTTCGCCCCGTTGACCTCGCGCCCGGCCACGAGCGCCGCCACCAGCAAGAGCATCGTCAGCGCATAGATCGGATAGGCGGCTTTCTGATAGAAGGGGACGGGCAACAAAAGCGCCACGACGATGCCGAAAAGGCTGATCCCGGCCCACACCATCTGACGCTCGAAGTTTTTCTGCACGCTTTCGAGCAAAAACTCCGAGGCCGGGCCGTGCGTGGTGCTGTAGATCGCCGTCAGCCCGACCGCGACGAGGGCCATCCAGAGAAAAAGCGCGACGTAATCCAGATTCCGGTACCAGGTGCGCATGCAACGCCCGAGCGATGTGTGGGGGGTCCCCTGTCCGAGACACGAGCCGGGGCGAACGACCCATACAGCGACCAAGCCCCGACGCCGCTTCTAACGCGGACGCCGGGGCTTGTTCCATTTTTCAGCGATTTCCGGGGCGGAAAGCCCGGCGTCTCACCGGAGCAGCACCATCTGCCGGGTCACACTCGCGCCGCCAACCGTGAGGCGATAGAAATACACGCCGGTGGCCACGGCCTGGCCGTTCTGGTCGCGGCCCTGCCACGTCACCGTGTATGCGCCCGCCGGACGCGCACCCTGCGCGAGGTCCGCCACCTTCTGCCCGAGCACGTTGTACACGCTCAGCGAGACGATGCCCGGCTCCCGAAGCTCGAACGGGATGACCGTCTCGGGATTGAAGGGGTTGGGATAATTCTGCCGAAGCGCGAACCGATCCGGCAGGGTTTCCGCCCCCGCCTCTTCGATGCCGGTGACGACCGCCGTGACGGTGACGCGGATGACGGCGTCCGTGGGAGGATACGTGAAGCCGTCATCGACCAGGCGCACGACGCCCCCCTCGTCCTCGCCCGTGTTCGGCCCGGACTGGCGCGGCGCCTGATTCGCGCCTTCGCCCGGCTCCTCGTTCACCTCCGTGCCCGCATCCCACAGCATGAACCGGTCCGTCATGTCGCCGTCGACGGGGTTGCCCGCCTCATCCCACAGCGGGATGCCCGTTTCGGCGGGCGCGTAGAAGAGGTCGTTCGACTGCACGAACATCGTCGCGAGCGAGAGGCTTGTGCCGGGAGCGGCGTCGAAGGTGAACTCGTACGCGCCGCCGGGTCCGATGGCCGCCGGGTCGTTCATGCCCACGGGCGTCGTGAAGGCCCCGCTCTCATAGCCCGCCTTACCCGCGAGCCAGCCCGCGAGCGCGCCGGGGTCGCCGTCCTCGGCCACGGCTTCGAGCCCGTCGCCGCGATCCGCCTCGCCGTCGGTGAAGAGCGGCGCATTGCCGGCGTGCACCACCCACGGCCCCGGCGCGAGCGGCACGGCGAGCATCTGCCCCGTCGAGGTGACGAGCGTGCCTTCTTCGGACACGTTCTCGACGCGCACCGTGAACGGCATCGTCGGCAAGGGTGTGACGGTGATGCGGATGACCTCGCTCACGTCCGGATACGTGAAGCCGTCGTCGACCAGGCGCACGACGCCGCCCTCGTCCTCGCCCGTGTTCGGCCCGGACTGGCGCGGCGCCTGGTCCCTGCCAAAGCCGGGTTTCTCATTGACTTCCGTGCCCGCATCCCACAGCATGAATTGATCGGTCACGTCGCCGTCGATGGGGTTGCCCGCCTCGTCCCACAGCGGGATGCCGTTTTCGTCGGGGGCGACGAAGAGGTCGTTCGACTGCACGAACATCGTCGCGAGCGAGAGGCTCGATCCGGGCATGGCGGCGACGGTGAAGGTATACGCGCCGCCGGGGGTGAGCGGTCCGGGGGCTTCGGCGCCGTCGGGCACGAGGAAAGCGGCGCCGGTCGCCGCGGGGTCGAGGGCCAGCGCGTGCGCCAGCGCGCCGGGGTCGCCGTCCTCGGCCAGCGCTTCGAGACCCGCGCCACTGTCCGGCGCACCGTCGGCAAAGAGCGGCGCCGGCTCCATGTGCGCGGCCCACACGCCGGGCGCGAAGATGTGGGTGATGCCCGTGTCTTCGGCCAGCGCCGCCGCCAGCGCGCCGGGGTCGCCGTCCTCGGCCAGCGCTTCGAGACCCGCGCCACTGTCCGGCGCACCGTCGGTGAAGAGCGGCGCCGGGGTCGTGTGCACCACCCACACGCCGGGCGCGAGCGGCACGGCGAGCATCTGCCCCGTCGAGGTGGTGATGGTGCCTTCCATCGACACGTTCTCGATGCGGGCCATGAACTGCGTGTCGCCGAGATAGGTCAGGGTGAGCTGAATGACCTCGTTCGCGGCGGGATAGGTGAAGCCGTCATCGACCAGGCGCACGACGCCGCCCTCGTCCTCGCCCGTGTTCGGCCCGGACTGGCGCGGCGCCTGATTCGCGCCTTCGCCCGGCTCCTCGTTCACCTCCGTGCCCGCATCCCACAGCATGAGCTGGTCCGTCACGTCGCCTTCGACGGGGTTGCCCGCCTCATCCCACAGCGCGATGCCGTTTTCGTCGGGCGCATAGAAGAGGTCGTTCGACTGCACGAACATCGTCGCGAGCGAGAGGCTCATGCCGGGGCCGGCGTCGAAGGTGAACTCATACGCGCCGCCGGGTCCGATGGCCGCCGGGTCGGTCATGCCCACGGGCGTCGTGAAGGCTCCGCTGCCGGGGAAAGCAAACCCCTGCGCCACGTTCTCGACGCGCACCTGAAAGAAGCCCGTCTGCGCGCTCGCGGCCGTGATGCCCATGAAGAAGAAGAGGCCCGTGAGCCGTAAGATGCGTTTCATATCGTGTCTCCCGGATGGTGAAAGCTGGTCCTGTTTGACGATCGAGGACAAGAAACGGGAGCGGGGTGCTCAAAGCCTCACGGAAGATCACGAAACGATCACGCAATGCTCATGATTGCATAAAGGATGGGAACGGACTCGCGCCGGGGAGACACGCGCGTTCGCCGTCAGCGGGGAAGGACGCGCGACCGTCTCAGGCCGGGACGGCGGCTTTGCGCGGCGTGCGCGGGCGGCCGTTGCCGGCGGCGAGGTCGAACGAGACCGTCGTGCCCACGTTGACGGCGCTCTCGATGACGAGCGCGCTGTCGTGCAGACGGAGGATTTTTTGCGCGATGGCCAGGCCGAGGCCGGCCCCGCCCGAGGTCCGCGCCCGGCTCTTCTCCACCCGGTAGAACCGCTCACACAGGAAGGGAATTTCCTCCTCGGGGATGCCGTAGCCCGTGTCCGAGACGAACACGCGGACGTGTCCGTTTTCGCGGCGAAGGCCCACGTGCACCGTTCCCCGTTCGGGCGTGTACTGAAGCGCGTTCTCGATCAGGTTCGAGAGCACCCGCTCCATCATCCCGATGTCGGCGCGGACCATCGGCAGTTGCGGCGGCAGCATCGCCTTCAGCTCCACCGCCATCTGCTCGGCGCGCGGTTTGAACTTCATCACCACGTCTTGCGTCAGTTCGGCGAGCGAACACGGTTCCGGCTTCGGCTGAATCTGAAGGGCGTCGAGCTTCGAAAGTTCGAAAAGCTCATTGACGAGTTTGCTCAGGCCGGTGGTCGTGTCGTGGATGATGTCGAGGAAGCGGGTGCGCTCCTCCGGCGTGAGCGCGGCATCCTTCATCAGGATCGTCTCGACGTAGCCCTGAATGGAGGCCAGCGGGCTGCGGAGGTCGTGCGACACGTTGGCGATGAGTTCGCGCCGGAGGGTATCCGTGCTCTTGAGTTCCTCCATGTTGGCTTCGAGCGTATCCGCCATCTGATTGAAGGCCCGCGCGAGTTGCCCGATCTCATCTTCGGAGGTGACCGGGATGCGCCGGGCGAGGTCGCCCGCCTCGAAGCGCCGCACGCCCTCGGTCATGACCCGGAAGCGCCGGGTGAGGAAGAAGAAGAGCACCAGCCCGACCAGCGCCGTGAAAACCAGGATCACGATGACGCCGACGAAGGTGATGCGGGCGATGGCGCTCTCGCGCACCATGCTCATGGCCGAGTCATACGCCTCGCCGCCGAGGATCACGTAGAGGTAGCCCTGCTGACCGTCGCCGTACGTGATGGGCGCGACGGAAAACGGCTTGACCCGGTCGAGGCTGCGCGGGTCGTCTCCGAGGAGCATTTTGTCGTTCGCGCCCGCGAGGAAGCGCTCGACGGGACCGAGCCGCACCTGCCGCCGCACCACCTTTTCCTGATCGGCGAAGAACGCCAACACCCGCCCGTCGCGGTCGAGGAGATAGATCTCCACGCGCGGATTCATCACCATGAGGTAATGCATCGTGTTGCCCACGGCGTCATAGTCGACGCTGTCCTTGAGGTAGGGACTGAACTCCTGCGCCAGGTTTTGCGCGAGCGTACGATTGAGCTTCTGATCGACTTCCTGCGTGAAGCGCATGTATGAGCGCCCCGTCACCGCGATGAGGATGACGCCGAGCACGAGGAGCAGGACCAGGTAAACGAGCGAGATTTTGCCGTACAGGCTGCCGAAGAAGTTTTTCATGATCACGTCGCGCGTGGAAGCGGAAGTTCGGGCACGGGGCCGGGTGCGGTGGGTTTCGAGCCTCGCGGCGTTGCCGCGCTACAGCTCCTCCGGTTCCGCGAAACGATAGCCCACCCCCCAGACCGTTTTCACGAACCGGGGCTCCGAAGGGTTCTTCTCGATCTTGCTCCTCAGCCGGTTGATGTGGGAATTGACGGTGTGCTCGTAGCCGTCGAACTGATACCCCCAGACGAGGTCGAGCAGTTCGCGGCGGCTGTACGTGCGCCCCGGGTTCGCCGCGAAGAGCGCCAGCAGATCGTACTCCTTCGCCGTCAGTTCCAGCGCCTTCCCGTCGAGCATCACCTTTCGTTTCTCCGGATACAAGGTCAGTTCTCCGTAGACGAGCTGTTTCGGCGACTGCGCGCGGGCCGCTTTCCGTTCGTCCGCCTCCATGCGCCGGAAGATCGCCTTGATGCGGGCCAGCAATTCACGGATGCTGAACGGCTTCGTGAGATAGTCGTCCGCGCCGAGTTCGAGGCCGAGCACCTTGTCCAGCTCCTCCGACTTGGCCGTGAGCATGAGGATGGGGGTGTAGGTGTTCTCCGCCCGGATGCGCTTGCACACCTCGAAGCCGTCGAGGCGAGGCAGCATCAGATCGAGGATGATCAGGTCGTACGCGCCGTGACGCGCCTTCTCCAGCCCCGCCGGGCCGTCGGGCGCATGGTCGAGGCCATAGCCCATGTCCTTCAGGTGGATATCGACCAGGTCGGCGATATTCGGATCGTCCTCGATGATCAATACGTTTTTCGTCCCTGTCATTGGCGCCGCCGCGAACGTATGAATAATAAAGGATCGGAAGTTGGAAGATGCGGCTCTCCGCCCCCGGCATTCATCCCGAATCTATAACGAAAGGGTAAAACCGTGTGCCCTGTGGCGGCGCGCTCACTCCGGGAGCGGCTCGCTCTCCATCTTCATCACGTAGGGGATCAGCCACCGGCGCTGCGGGCCGACGTCGCCGGTGAGGTATTGCTCGACCATGAGGCTGGCGATGGGCGCGGCCTGCGTGGCTCCGAAGCCCCCGTTCTCGACGACGACGGCCACGGCGATCTGCGGGTCGTCCACGGGCGCGAAGAGGACGAAGAGCGAGTGGTCCTTCCGCCCGCCGGAGGCCTGCGCCGTGCCGGTCTTGCCGCCGCTCGAGATGCCGGGGATCTGCACGTACTGCCCGGTGCCGGCCTCCATGACGAGGCGCATGCCGTCGCGCACGACCTCGAAGAAGCCGGGATCGACGGGCAGGTGTTCCGGCGCCGGCAGCTCGGGCCGCACCACCTCGCCCGTCTCCGGATGTTCGAGCCGGTCGACGAGGTGCGGCGGATAGAGCGTCCCGCCGTTGGCGACGGCGGCGGTATAACGCGCCAACTGCATGGGCGTCACCACCATGTCTCCCTGCCCGATGCCGAGGTTGATCGTATAGCCCGCCGTCCACCCGCGGGGATAGACGCGGTCGTAATACGACGAGTCGGGGATCAGGCCGGGGCTTTGCTCGGCGAGGTCCATGGGGATGCGCCGCCCGAAGCCGAAGCGTTTGGCCCACCGGCTCCACGTGTTGACGTCCGTCCGCATCATCACGGTGAAGAAGAACGTGTTGCACGAGTGCTGAATGGCCTGCCGCACGTTGATCGGCCCGTGGGCGTGCCCGCCGTGGTCGTGGAAGACGCGGCGTCCGAGCGTATACCCGCCCCGGCACGTGATGATCGTATGCTCGTCGATGACGCCTTCCTGCAGGGCCATCAGCGCCATGAAGGGCTTCCACGTGGAGCCGGGCGGCAGGCCGCTCATCGTGGCGCGGTTGAACATGGGCTTCTCGGGACTCTGCGTCAGGTATTGCCAGGTCTCGCGCGGAATGGATTTCGAGAAGAGGCGGGGATCGAAGTCGGGTTCGCTGACGAGAGCGAGGATGCCGCCGGTCCTCGGGTCGAGGGCGACCGCCGCGCCGCGCTTGTGCACGAAGAGCGACTCGGCCAGCGCCTGCAGCTTGCTGTCGATGGTCAGGCGCAGGTCGTACCCGTTGACGGGCGGCACGTCCTCGGCGCCGTCCCGGTACGGTTTCACCACCAGGCCGTGCACGTTCACCTGTTTGTATTCGATGCCGGGCCGCCCCCGCAGTTCGGTCTCATAGTGCTTCTCCAGCCCCGCCTGCCCGATCAGGTCGCCGGCGCGATAGCCGTCGGCGCGGCGTTTTTCGAGCTCCGCCGGAGTGATCTCGCGCACGTATCCGAAGGCGTGGGCGGCGCGCGCCTCGGTCAGATACCGCCGCTTCGGAGCCACCAGATATTCCACGCCCGGCAACTCGGCGCGATGTTCGAGGATGCGGCTGAGCACGTCGAAAGGCACCTCGCGGAAAGAGGGGCTGGCCTTGAAGGCGCTCCATTGCCAGGCCTCCTCCAGCTTGCGCGTCACCACCGAGTCCGGCACGCCGAGCAGTTCGGCCAGCAGCCCGACCCGCGACCGGTTGAAGTATCGCGGGGTCAGCGTGACGGTGTACGTCGGCTCGTTGTCCACCAGCAGCACGTCGTTGCGGTCGTAGAAGACGCCCCGCGCCGGCAGCACCCGCACCTCGCGGATGGCGTTGCTCCGCGACTCGCCCGAGTACGCCGAGGCATCGACGATCTGCAGCTTCACCAGACGCAGGCCCAGCACGCTCAAAACGACGAGGATCAGCCCGATGAATATTTTTACGCGAATGCGATAGTCTTCCATGAGATGGTCATCAACGTCCGGTGAGGGACTGTAAAGCGACGGCCTGCGTACTGGAAGCCGGGTTTGCCGCGCGAAGTTCCGCCGGCTTCGGGCTTTTTGACGTCCGGGGCTCCCGTGCGCACTCGGCCAAGCCGAGCGGAACGTCGTCCGCCCCCGTATATTGCCGAATCTCCACCCTTATCCCCGTTCCCAATGCCTCTCCGCTTTCTTCTCGCCTGCTGCTGCGCCCTGCTCATTGGGGCCGGAACCGACGCCCGGGCCCAGGCCTGGCCGCAGCCCCGGGGCGGCCTCTACCTCAAGCTCTCCCACAGCCGAAGCGTCGCTTCCGAACAGTGGGATTTCAACGGCGTGGTCAAACCCTATGCCGAGGGTATGACGGGCAATGCCTTCTTCGACCGGAGCTTTTACCTCTACGGCGAATACGGGCTGACGGACAACCTCACCTTCGTGGCGTTGCTGCCCTTCAAGCGTCTTCGCGTGCACGACGGCGCGTTCGAGTTTGAGACGGAGGGTCTCGGCTCGGTGATGCTCGGCCTCCGGGTGGGGCTCAAACGCCTGTTCAACGTGCGTTCGGACCGCTCGGCGCTGGCGCTCAACGTCACGGCGACCCTGCCGGCAGGATACACGCGCAACCTCTCGCCCGCGCTCGGTCCCGGACAGGCCGACCTCCAGGCCGTCGTCAGCTACGGCCTCAGCCTGTACCCCGCGCCCGTCTACGCGCAGGCGGGGTTCGGCTTTCGGCTTCGCTCCGCGATCTACGGCCTCTCCCGCGCCGAAGCCTGCCCGCCGGACGCCGTCCCCCGCACCTGCGTCGACGACGCGCGCCCCGAATACGCCGACGAGTGGCTCTTCTCCGGCGAGGTCGGCCTCACGCTCGGCCGATGGGCGCTTCTCCAGGCGCTCGGCTTCGGCGTGTGGTCGAACCTGCCGCCGGAGACCGGCTTCGATCCTCTCAACCCCCTCCCCACCCGCACGCGGTACGTGAAGGCAGGAGCCGGCCTGACCGTCTACCCCCGCCGGCGCGTCGGCCTCAGCGTGCAGTATTTCGGCACCCTCTATGGCCGAAACACCATCCGCTCGACGGACTGGTTCTTCGGCCTTGAATACCGCCTGCCCTGATGCGAACCGTTTGGGTGGAGGGGGGTCTGGGTGTGTGACCTTGACGACGACCGCAGGGCGTCCAATGACGGCGAACCGACCGGCGGTATCCCCTGACGCGAGCTCGAAAAAATCATCGCGGGCGATTGGTCATCGGGCACGGCTTTGGTACTTCTTTGTTTGAACAACCGTGAGACGCCGTTCCGAGACGGCGCGTGCAGACGTTTTTCTGCAAGCCGTGTTTCTTTCGCGTGCGTTTTTGCCGATACCCCTCGCATCCCGAGGCAGGCCCTGCCCGTACGGCAACGTCACGACTGATGCCGCCGCGCGCCAAACAGGCTCCCCCGAACCGTACGACTTCCCTGACGCCGAACGGTTACCCGGACCTGCACGGGTTATCCGCCGGGGTTATTCGAAACGTCAAACGAAGGACCGCCATGAGCAACCGCTATCACGTCGCGCTTTTCAGCCTGGCCGTATTGTTTCTCGGGTTCGCGCCCGAGGCCGCGCACAGCCAGAACCAGGTCGAACTCACGCCGGTCAAAGACAACACGCTCTTCGAAAGCACCGGCGGCGATTTAAGCAACGGTGCAGGCCCGCACCTGTATACGGGCAAGACCAACGGCGGCCAGATCCGGCGCGCGCTCATCGCCTTCGACGTTGCCGGGGCCCTGCCGGCGGACGCGCAGATCGAAAGCGTGACGCTGACGATGCACGCCTCCAACGCCAACCCCACCTCCGGCGCGCGGTCCACCTCGTTGCACAAGGTGCTCGCCGACTGGGGCGAGGCCGCCTCCAACGCCGGAAGCCCGGGCGGGCGCGGCGCCGTCGCCCAGACCGGAGACGCCACGTGGCTCCACCGCCTCTTCAGCTCCGAACCGTGGGACGCCCCCGGCGGCGACTTCGACGACAACCCCAGCGCCGCCGCCACCGTCAACGCCATCGGCGACTATACGTGGTCCACCGCGGACATGGCCGACGACGTCCGCGACTGGCTCGAACGACCCGACGAAAACTTCGGGTGGATCATCCTCGGCGACGAGGGCGACAACGGAACCGCGAAACGATTCGACAGCCGGGAGAGCAGCACCGGTCCCGTGCTCGCGATCACCTTCTCGACGGCCACGGCCACTGAAGAAGAGGCATTGCCCGCCGATTTTCGCCTGGCACAGAACTACCCCAACCCGTTCAACCCGACGACCACCATCGCCTACGCGCTGCCCGCCGCCCGGCACGTGCGGCTGCGCGTCTTCGACATGCTCGGGCGCGAGGTGGCCATCCTCACCGACGCCTTCCGCGCTCCCGGCGCGCATGAGGTCGTCTTCGACGCCGAAGGCTTGCCCGGCGGCATCTACCTCTACCGCCTCGAAGCCGGCGATTTCTCGCAAACGCGCACCCTGACGCTCCTGAAGTGATCATACCCCGGCGAGGGCCCGGTCGAGGTCGGCGATGAGGTCTTCCACCGACTCGACGCCGACCGAGAGGCGGATCAGCGAATCGCTCAGCCCGGCCTTGAGCCGCTCCTCGCGAGGGATGGAGGCGTGCGTCATCGTGGCGGGGTGGTTGATCAGGCTCTCGACACCGCCGAGGCTCTCGGCCAGCGCAAACACCGTCGTGTTCGAGAGCACGTGGAGCGCCTTTTCGAGCGTCTCGTCCCTGAGCACGAACGACACCATCCCGCCGAAATCGCGCATCTGACGGCGGGCGACGTCATGGCCGGGATCGTCGGGAAGCCCGGGATAATAGACCCGCCCCACCTTCGGGTGCGCCGCGAGATGCTCGGCGATGCGAGCGGCGTTTTCGCAGTGCCGCTGCATGCGAAGGTGAAGCGTCTTCGTGCCGCGCAAGGTGAGGAAGCAATCCATCGGCCCCGGCGCAGCCCCGGCGCTCTTGATGAGGAACCGCAGCTTCTCTTCCCAGTCGTCGCGGTTGGTGCAGACGACCCCGCCGATGACGTCCGAATGCCCGCCGAGATACTTCGTGGTCGAGTGCACGACGAGGTCCGCCCCGAGGGCGAGGGGCTGCTGGAGATACGGCGTGGCGAAGGTGTTGTCCACGGCCACGTCGATGCCGCGCGCGCGGGCCTTATCGCACAGCGCCCGAACGTCGACGACGCGGAGGAGCGGGTTCGTCGGCGTCTCGATCCACAGCAGTTTCGTCTCCGGCGTGAGGGCGCCTTCGACGGCGTCGGGATCGGTCATGTCGATGAAAGAGGAGCGGATGCCGAACGGCCCGAAGACCTGCCGGAAGAGGCGGTGCGTGCCGCCGTAGAGGTCGTTCGAGGCGACGATGTGGTCGCCGGGGCGGAGACACTTGATGAGGGCGTCGGTGGCGGCCACACCCGAGGCGAAAGCAACGGCGTGGCGCGCGCCTTCGAGCGCGGCCAGGTTGCCTTCGAGCGCCGTACGCGTCGGGTTGCTCACGCGGGCATATTCATAGCCGAAATGCTCGCCCGGCGCTTTCTGCACGTACGTCGAGGTCTGGTAGATCGGCGGCATGATGGCGCCGGTCGAAGGGTCGGGTTCCTGCCCGGCATGGACGGCCAGCGTGCCGAACCCTGGACGCCGGTCGCGATCGGGTGTGTGCATGCGAGTGAGGGAATGGATGGAAGGTCAGGGATGAGATACCGGAGGACAGGATACGCTTCTCCGCGAAAAAAAAGAACCCGGGCCTCGCGGTGAGACCCGGGTTCGAAAAGATCGAAGGTCCACGGTCGGTTTAATCGTCGAAACCGGCGCATTCCTGAACGGCTTCGGCCTTCTCGGTCTGATTCGTCTGCACGTACGACTGGAAGAGCACGCGGCAGATGTCCTGCGGGTCCTGGCCTTCCTGCTCGAAGAGTTCCTTGGCGCGTTCCAGCGGGGGGATGGCCTGTTCGAAGAGCTTCCGGCGCTCCTCGGCGAGGCGGTCGATCTCCTCCTCCTTTGCCTTGATCTCCTCCTCGCTCATGTTGTCCCGGTTCTCCCGGATCTCGTCGTCGAGTTCGCTGATGCGCTTGTTGAGATCGACGGCCTTGTTGACGTACGCCGCGCCGAGGTTGTATTGCGCGTTGGCATACGCGTCGTCGAGCGCGACGGCCTTCTTCAGATGCTCGATGGCCTCGTCATAACGTTCCTGTTCGAGCAACAGGGAGCCGTAATTGTATTGATAGACCTTGTTGTTGGGGTCCTTCTCTACGGCTTCCCGGTATCTTTCCAGGGCCTGGTCCATCATGCCGGCCAGCGTATAGGCATTGAGCAACTGCGCTTCGAGTTCGGCATTGTCCGGATATTTCTGTGTGGCTTCCTCGAGCAGAGCCACCGCGTCGGCGGCCCGGTCGTTCATCAGGTAGAGGTTGGCGAGGAAGGTATAGGTATCCGGGTCCGTGTCGCCCTTTTCGAGCGCTTTCTCGAACGGTTCGATGGCGTCGGCCTCGCGTCCGGCGTTCATGAGCGCGAAGGCCTCGTTCACGTACGGCCCCGTGGAGTCCGGCGCGATGACGGAAGCGACCTTGAAGTAGAGCGCGGCGTTGTTGAACTCGGCGTCGTTGTCGCGGCCCCGGTTGAAGGCCTGCACGCCGCGCTGAAACTCGTTGACGTAGGCGAGGGTCAGATCACGCTTGACGGCCTCGGCCAGCGTCGAGTCGATGCCGACGGCCTGATTGTACGCCGCCACGGCCTCTTCCATCAACTTGGCATGTTCTTCGGGGTCGTTGACTTCGAAAGCCTTCGACTGCAGGACGCGGCCCTTGAGTTCGAGCGCTTCGGCGTTCTGCGGGTTTTTCTCCAGCGCCGTCGCCAGGTTTTCGAGGGCGCGGTCGTAATCCTTGTTTCGAAGGTCGAGCTTGGCTCCTTCGACGTTAGGATCGCTGGAACACCCGTCGGCGCCCATGAGCAAGAACCCGCCCAGGATCAGAGCCAGAAAAATGGGGAATCGTTTCATGTTGTATGCCTTCCTGTGTGTGGTACGAAGATTTGGTGCGACGCTGGTGGGGCGTCTATCTGAGAGACGATCCGGTTCGATCCTTCCGGACCGGCGCCGGGCAGCCTCCGAGCGTCACGCCCGATCCACGGGCAGACTCGCAGCATGGGGCAGCGCCGGAAAGTAATATTAATGCTGAGTTCATACAAGTTGTTAATCAAGAGTTCTTACAATCAGGGAAACGTGAGGGTCCTTCGCCGCCCGGAAGGAAGGCGCCTTTCCGGGCCTGTTTCGCACATTTCGCAGATGCCCTGCCGCTTCGCAGCCATGACCACCCCTGCCTCTACGTCGCCACGGACCACCGAGAGCGTGCGCGCGCTGCTGTCCGGAATCATCGACTACGCGGGCCTCTTCCCGCCGGCGCGTCTTTCGCTCGACGAGGCGATCCGCAACTTCGCCCGGCACCGCCGCGCGCCCGAAGCGTGGATGCTCGCCCGCTTCGTCCTCCCCACGACCCGGCTCGCGGACCTCGCGCCGCACGCCTCCCTTTTCGCCGACGCGCCGCCCTTCCGGTTCGCCGTCCTCGGCACGGGCGGCTCCGACGCCCCGTCCTTCCTCGACGCTCTCGACGCCGACCTCGACGCCCTCGCAGCCTTCCACGCGCGCCATGAGGGGCGGGCCGTTGCCGACGTGATGGAGGTGCGCCTGCCGGCGGCGCTCCCCGGCTCCGACGCCCGCGCCTTCCTCGACGCCGTCGCCGCGCGCATCGAGGCGCATTCGCCGCGCGGGCCGGCCCTTTTCCTCGAAACGCCCCTCGGCGAGGCGCGCCGCACACTTCCGCCCCTGCTCGAGGCCCTGGCCGCGCACAACGACGCCCGCCCGCCCGCGAACGAGGCGGCGCTCAAGTTCCGCACCGGCGGCCTCGAACCGGCGGCTTTCCCCTCGCCCGAGTCCCTCGCCTTCGCCGTCACCGCCTGCCGGGACGCGGGCGTACGCTTCAAGGCGACGGCGGGCCTGCACCACCCCCTCCGCCAGTATCGCGACGAGGTGGGCGCGAAGATGCACGGCTTCCTCAACCTCTTCGGCGCCGCCGCGCTCGCCCACGCGCATGCGCTCGATGAAACCGCCGTGCTCGCCATCCTCCGCGACGAGGACCCGGCGCACTTCCGTTTCACCGACGAAGCCTTCGCCTGGCGCGAGCTCGCCGCTTCGCCCGAAGCCGTCCGCCGCGCCCGCGCCGCGCTCGCCGTCTCCTTCGGCTCGTGCAGCTTCGACGAACCGCGCGACGACCTCCGCACCCTCGGCCTCCTCCCCGCAAACAACCCGCCGCGATGAGATGGTGCGGCGGGGCGCGGGCGCGGCGTTGAGACGTTGGAACGCGCTAAGAATCAACGAAATACTAAAAACCCATGGATACCGATATGTTCGACGCCACCACCGATCCCGGCCTCAAATCCTTCATCGACGTCGCTCCGGACGCGCACTTCCCCATCCAGAACCTGCCCTACGGCGTCTTCACCCCGCGCCCGCGCGCCGTGCCCCGCGTGGGCGTGGCCATCGGCGACTTCGTGCTCGACCTCTCGGCGCTCGAAGAACGGGGGCTCTTCGACCATCCGGCGATCCGGTCGCACCGCCCCTTCTCGAACCCCTCGCTGAACGAGTTCATGGGGATGGGAAAGGAGGTGTGGAAGGCCGCCCGCGCGCGCATCAGCCGCCTCCTCCGCGCCGACGCGCCGACCCTCCGCGACGACGCCGACCTCCGCGAACAGGCGCTGCTCCCCATGGCGTCCGTCGAGATGATGCTCCCCGCGGAGATCGGCGATTACACCGACTTCTACTCTTCGAAAGAGCACGCCACGAACGTGGGCGCCATGTTTCGCGGGAAGGAGAACGCCCTCATGCCGAACTGGCTGCACCTGCCCGTCGGTTATCACGGGCGGGCCAGTTCCGTCATCGTCAGCGGCGTGGACGTGCGCCGCCCGTGCGGGCAGACGAAGCCCGACGACGGCCCGCCCCGCTTCGGCCCCACCCGCCTGCTCGACTTCGAGCTCGAGATGGGCTTCTTCGTCGGCCCCGGCAACCGGCTCGGCGAGTCCATCGACGTCAGGCGCGCCGCCGACCACATCTTCGGCTTCGTGCTCGTCAACGACTGGAGCGCCCGCGACATTCAGAAATGGGAGTACGTGCCGCTCGGCCCGTTCCTCGGCAAGAACTTCGCCACCACCGTCTCGCCGTGGGTCGTCACGCTCGAAGCGCTCGAGCCTTTCCGCACCGACGGGCCGGAGCAGGACCCGGCGCCGCTGCCGTACCTCCGCTCCGAACCCCGGCGCGCCTATGACGTGCGCCTCGAAGCGGCGCTTCAGTCCGAGGCGATGGAGGCCCCGCACACGCTCTGCCGCTCGAACTTCCGGTATATGTACTGGAACGTCTGCCAGCAGCTCGCGCACCATACCGTCAACGGGTGCAATGCCCGCCCCGGCGACCTCATGGCCTCGGGCACCATCAGCGGCCCGACCGAAGACAGCTACGGCAGCCTGCTCGAGCTGACGTGGCGCGGGACGAAGCCGATCCCCCTCCCCGACGGCGCGACGCGCACCTTCATCGCCGACGGCGACCGCATCGTCATGACCGGGTGGGCGCAGGGCCGGGGCTATCGCGTCGGCTTCGGGGAGGCCGCCGCCCGCGTGCTCCCCGCCACGTGCCGGGCGTGAACCTCGCTTTGCCTGCCGAATCTACAGCCTCGACGTGACAGGATGAACACCGGAGACCCGCCCCGGCGGCCCGGCTCTTGTCACTTTTGCCCTCCTCCTCCGCCACATTTGCCGGATTCCTTGACGATGTGTCCGAATCCGGACCCTGGCATACCGATTGATAAAGCGACCGGGCGCACACGGACTGAAAAGCCAAACGATTTTTCAGCATCCCTCACGATCCTACATCATCGATCAATCGATCACGGAGGTACGACTGTTATGACTAAGATTGCCCGCTTTACGCCCAACGACGAACTGCGCCGCATGCAGCGCGACTTCGACCGCCTCTTCAACGCTTTCTTCACGCCCGCGCGCACCGAGAGCGGCGCCGACGTCGAGACCGCCGTCTGGATGCCCCGCGTGGACCTCGAAGAGACCGCCGACGCCTACCTCATCCACATGGACCTTCCGGGCCTCTCGAAGAAAGATTTGAACATCAGCTTCCACGACGGCGTCCTGACCGTCAGCGGAGACCGGAAGATGGAGACGAAGGAAGAGAAGAGCAACTACGTGCACGTCGAGCGCCAGTTCGGTCGCTTCTACCGCTCGTTCACGCTGCCCAAAGCGGTGGATGAGTCGAAGATCGAAGCTTCGTACAAAGACGGCGTGCTCCTGATTCGCGTTCCGAAGGTAGAGGCCGTTCGGCCGCGTCAGATCGAAGTGAAGTAAACGCAAGCACGGACGAAAACCCTCCGAGGGTTCATAGTCCCCTTCCCGGTCGGCTCCCGTCGGCCGGGATTTTTTTATCTCACCGGACGCTGCCGGCGTTTTCGCGAGGTTGTGCGGCCTCCGGCCCCGGGAGCAGAGGGTCCTCGTCTCCGGGCGCCGACAGCGGCAGGCACAGGCGGAAGGTGCTGCCGCGGCCGGGTGTACTCTCGGCGAAGAGGTCGCCGCCGTGGGCGCGGGCGATGGCGCGACTGATGGGCAGGCCCAGGCCGGTGCCGCGTGTGCCGCGCGTGCGGGCGTCCGTGCCCCGGTAATACCGCTCGAAGATGTTCGCGAGCACCTCGGGGGGCATGCCGTCTCCGGTGTCCGCCACCTCGATGCAGATGCGGTCCGCTTCGACGGCGGCGCTCAACGTGACGGCCCCGCCCGCCGGGGTGTGGCGGCGCGCGTTCGAGAGGAGGTTGTCCATCACCCGGAAAAGGCGCACCCCGTCCCCTTCGATGATGGGCAACGCTTCCGGGAGCGACACGCGGAAGTCGATGTCCGCGGCGGCAAAGGCGGCACGGTGCCCGCCGGCGGCGTCACGGAGGAGTTCACCGAGCGGGATCGGCTCGCGGCGCAGCGGGGGCACGGCGCTGTCGAGCAGGCTGAGTTCGAAAAGGTCCGCCACGAGCCGGCTCAGGTAGCGCCCCTGCCGGACGGCCGTTTCGAGGGCGGCGTGCGCCTCGGCCCGGCGTCCGGCGTCCATGTGGCGCTCGGCTTCCTCCACGTAGCCCATCATGGCCGCCAGCGGCGTGCGCAGGTCGTGCCCGATGTTGGCGACGAGTTCCCGGCGGAGCCGGTCGGTGGCCCGCAGCGCCTCGATGCTGGCCTGAACCTCCGCCGCCATCCGGTTGATCGAAGCGGCCAACCGCCCGAACTCGTCGTCGCTCTCGACGTCGATGCGCACCGAGTAGTCGCCCGCGCCGATGCTCTCCACGCGCCGGGTGATCCGGCGGAGGGGCCGCACGAGCCGCCACGTGAAAAACGCCCCCATCATCAGCGCGATGAGCACCGAGCCGGCCGAGACCACCCAGAGCGCCCGCACGAAAGCCGCGCGCGTCTCGGAGAGCTCCCGGTCAATGGAACGGGTGAGCGGGTAGACGAGCAGCCCGCCCGCCAGAAAACCGTCGGCGTCATAAACGGGCGTGAGCGCCCACGTGCCGCCCGGGGCGTCGGCATCCAACTGCACGATCACCTCCCCGCGCCGGAGTTCCGCACCGGCTTCGATCGGAAAGGCGAGCGTATCGAGCGGCGTGCCGCCGGGACGCGCGAGCGTGTCCGAACCGGGATAGAAGGCCAGCACCGGCGCGCCGACGGCGTCGAGAAGGTAGATGGGGTCGGGGAAGCGGTAGTGGAGATCCTGCCGGAGCGTCAGCGGCAGCGTGGCGACGCCCTCATCGAGCGGGAAGCCGCGCCGTTCGACTTCCTCGGCGAGCGCGTCGAGACGAAGGCGAAGGCTCTTCTCGGCGAGATCGAGGCTGCGATCGTAGGCAAAGTAGGCGCTCAGCGCGACGGCCATCAGCCCCGTGGCCACCTGCACCCCGACGAGGATGCCGGCCACCTTCCAGAATACCGAACGCCGCCAGCCGAACCGACGCGGCGAAGGGTCCGGCGGCGTCTCCTGCGGCCGAGTGTCCATCACGGGCCCGGTTCCGACTGGAACTTGTACCCCACGCCCCACACCGTGCGGATGAAACGCGGGTTGCCGGGATCCTTCTCGATCTTGGCGCGCAGGCGCTGCACGTGCGAGTCGACCGTGCGGTCGTAGCCTTCGTACTGAATGTCCCAGACCTTATCGAGCAATTGCATGCGCGTGAAGGGCCGGTCCGGGTGACGCGCCAGAAAGAGCAAGAGATCGAACTCGCGGACGGTCAGGTGCATCAGTGCGCCGTCGAGCCGCACCTCACGGCGCACCGGGTCCATGGAGAGGTTGCCGTATTCGACCGGCTGTTCGTCGTCCTCTCCGGCGGCGGCGGCGCGTTCCTCGGTGAGCCGGATGCGCCGAAGCGCCGCGCGCACACGGGCGACGAGCTCCTGCAGGCTGAAGGGCTTCGTGACGTAATCGTCCGCGCCCACCTCGAGGCCCACCACGCGGTCCATCTCGTCGGCGCGCGCCGTGAGCATGATGATGTAGAGCAGTGGATGCCGGGCCCGGAGCCGACGACACACCTCCAGCCCGTCGAGCTCGGGAAGCATCACGTCGAGCAGAACCAGGTCCGGCACGCGCTCTTCGACGCGCGCCAGAGCCGCCGTGCCCGTGGCCGCCGTCGCCACCTCATAGCCCGACTCCCGAAGCCGGCCGGCCACGAGGTCGTTCAACTGGGCGTCGTCTTCCACCAACAAGATGTGAGGCGTGTTCATGGCATCGTTCCCGCGGCTTGTTCTCTTCGCTCTGACGAATCCCCGGCGACCCGCCTCTCCAGGAATCTCCGGACACCTTTCCGAGAGGCGAGCAATATAATCGCCCGGCGACGCCCCGTCCTACGTTTCTTCGCAAAAACTGATTCTTCCCCCGTAAAAACTCATAGATCCACCACATTTTCGTGACATCCCCGGCCCGTCTTTGCCCATACAATTGCGTGCCCGTCGGATTTTCCCCTGACCTCATGTTCAGACACCTGTTTTTGCTTGCGAGTCTGACGCTTACCCTCGGCATACGCGCGGTTTCGGCGCAGATGCCGCCGGAGCCGGAAGCACTCGTGTTTGCCTGGATCGACGGGCAGGCGGAGCATGCCCGAAACCTCACCGGCGTCACGTTTCTGGAACGATCCCTCCGCACGTCGGACAGCCCCGTGGGCACGCGCACGATGCGCGTCGAAGCCGAGGTCACGGGTATGCCGGGAACCGACACGTGGAACCGGAAGATCCTGAGCGTCACGCTCAACGGGCGGCCCGCACCGGAGAAACGGCTCCGAAACATGGAGTTCTCCTGGCACGCACCGAACCAGCCCGAGTTCACTCGCCTGACGCAAGCCGTCATGCTGCCGCGCCGGCTCCTGCGCCGCCTCGACTTCGTGAACGAAGCCGCCGATGATTCTCTCGACGGCACGCCGTGCTGGCGCTTCGACGCCCTGCCCCCCACCAACGCCGGCCCCATCGATCGTATCACGTTCTGGTTTGCGCAAGACGACGGACGCCTCGTGCGCACCCGGGTCATCCTCAGCCACGACGAAAAGAAGCGGGGGCAGATCCTCCACACGCACATCGAAAGCGTGTACGACTTCGAGCGCGTCGAGGGCTTCGACGTGCCCCGCCGCCGCCGCTTCGAAGGCACCCGACAGTACCTCCGGCGCGGACGCGTCTTCACCGACGTCGTCTCCCTGGACGCGACGTACAGCGATTTTCGCTTCTCTTTTCAATGAGCCGCGTCGGCCGCTCCTTGCTCCCGGAACATCCGGATTCGCCGGACGCATAAGCGACGGATGACCGCCGCCTCGTTCGACGAACATATCGCCCGTCTGCGCGCGCGCCTGGCCGGCAGGCTGCCCGGCACGGCGGCGCAGTTCACGATGGCGCCCGTGTACCGGCAGGATGCCCGGTCGGCCGACGTTCGGGACAAGCGCTGCCGCGAAGCCGGGGTGCTGGCGCTCCTCTTCCCCCTCGACGACGAGCCCGCGGTCCTGCTCACCGTCCGACGCGCCCACCTCAACGATCACGCCGGGCAGATCTCTTTCCCCGGCGGGCGGCGCGAGCCCGGCGAGGACCTTCGCGACACGGCCCTCCGGGAAGCGCACGAGGAGCTCGGCCTCGCGCCGACGTCTGTGGAGATGCTCGGCGCGCTCACGCCTCTGTACATCCCGCCCTCGAACTTTTGCGTCTACCCCTTCGTCGGCGTGACGAGGCGCGCGCCGGACCTGCGTCCGCACGACGAGGAGGTGGCCGAGGTGCTGCCCGTCCCGCTCGCCCGGCTGACGGCCCCCGGCGCGCGCCGGCGCGAGCCGTGGACCCTGCGCGGGCGCACCGTCGAAGTGCCGTTCTTCGACCTCGACGGGCACAAGGTGTGGGGCGCGACGGCCATGATGCTCGCCGAACTGCTCGCGCTCATGCCGGGCGCCGGAGAAGCGCCGTCGCCCGACCGGGGGAATGCGGGCGCGTGATCGTTCGTCCATTAAAAAAGCCGAAGCGCGCCGCCGCACACCAACGCCGTTTTTCCATAGTTCCGTGACAACCTCGGATGCAAGGCTCCGTTTCGAATCCTACGCCGTCCCTCCTCGCTCTTCCCGTCCGCGATGGTCATGAACGTCCGCTTCCTCGCTCCCCTTTTGCTGATCCTGATCGGCTGCCTGCCCGCCGCCACCCTCGAGCGCCGCGACGACGACCGGATGCCGTACGCCGCCGCCGGACTGACCGAGCGCGAGGCCGCCGCGCACCTGCTCGGCCGTTTCACCTTCGGCCCCCGTCCCGGCGAGGTGGACCGCGTCGTGGCGATGGGGCCGGAAGCGTGGTTCGAAGCGCAGCTTCGCGCCGACGCGCCCGAGGACGCCCTCGAAGCGCGCCTCGCCCGGCTCCCCGCCCTCGCCCTTTCAGACTCGGCCCTTTTGCGCCTCTACCCACGCCCGGTCGCCGTCCGCAACCGCGCCATCCGTGAAGGTTATCTCACCCGCGCCGACCTCGAAGCGCTCCCCCGCCCGGCGCTCGAAGACACCCTCCGCGCGTACATGGACGCGCACGGCTACCGGCCTTTCCGCGAACTTCAAGGACAGCTTTTCGCGCAGAAGCTGCTTCGCGCCCGCTATGCGGAGAACCAGCTTGTCGAGGTGCTGACCGACTTCTGGTTCAACCACTTCAACGTCGCTTTTCAGGACGGGCAGGCCCGGCCGCACCTGCTCAGCTATGAGCGAAGCGCCATCCGCCCGCACGCGCTCGATCGCTTCCGCACGCTCCTCGGCGCCACGGCCAGGCATCCGGCCATGCTCCTTTATCTCGACAACGCCCGCTCCTCGGCGGCGGAGGACGCGATGACGACGCTCGATGTGCACATGAGCCGCGTGGAGGCATCCGGCGGCCCGGCCGTGCGTCGCCGCATCGAGGCGGCGCGGCGGCGGGCGGCGGCCCGGCAGACGCGCACCGCCAACGCCCCCGAACGACCCGCCCCGCGACGCGGCGTCAACGAAAACTACGCCCGCGAGTTGATGGAGCTGCACACGCTCGGCGTCGACGGCGGCTATACGCAGGCGGACGTCGAGGAGGTGGCGCGCGCCTTCACGGGATGGACCGTGCTCCCGCCCCCGCCCGAGGGCGACGCCGTCCGCGCCCGCCTCGAACGCCGGCGGAACGCCGGTTTCATCATCGAAGGCGCCTTCCTCTTCCGCCCCAACTTCCACGATGCCGGAGCGAAGGAGATCCTCGGTGAAGCGTTCCCCGAAGGCGGCGGCCTCGACGAAGGCGAGCGGGTGCTCGACCTCCTCGCCGCGCATCCGTCCACGGCCCGGCATCTGGCCCGCAAGCTCGCCGTCCGCTTCGTCTCCGACGACCCGCCCGAGGCCCTCGTCGACGACCTCGCGGCGGTCTACCTCGACACCGGAGGCGACCTCCGGGCCGTCGTGCGGGCCATCGCCTATTCCCCGTATTTCTGGGAGCCTTCGGCGCTTCGGGCGAAGGTCAAGTCGCCGCTCGAGCTGTCCGTGAGCGCCCTCCGCGCCCTCGACGCCGACCTCGACGACCCGCGCGGGATGCTCAACTGGCTCCGCAAGATGGGGCAACCGCTTTATGCGTATCAGGCGCCGACGGGCTACCCGGACCGCGCCGAGGCATGGATCAACGCCGGCACGCTGCTCAACCGGATGAACTTCGCCATGCGGCTGGCCTCGGGCCGCATCCGGGGCGTCACGGTGGACCTCCCGGCGCTCAACCGGCGCCGCGAGCCCGCCTCGGTGGAAGCGGCCTTGACCACGTACGCCCGCCTCCTTTTGCCCGAGCGCGACGTGACGGCGACCGTCGCTCAGCTTTTGCCGCCGGCCGCCGACCCCGGCTTTGCGCGCCGCCTCGACGCCTCCGCCCGCCGCGCCGCGCCGCCGCCCGAGGACGGCGCCGAAGCCCCCGCCGAGGCCGCACCGAACCCGGCGACGCTCGCCCGCGTCGTCGGCGTCATCCTCGGCTCGCCCGACTTCCAGCGGCGATGATCGCCCCCGCCCTTTCCTCTCACCAAGCGCCTTCCCGATCATGTGGACCCGGAGAGCTTTCCTCAAATCGAGCGGCCTTGCCGTCTTCGCCGCCGGTCTCGGCGGATGCCCGACTTTTCTCAACCGCGCCGCGCTCGCCGCACGCGCACCCGGCCCCTTCGGTCGCCGCAAGGTGCTCGTGACGATTTTCCAGCGCGGCGCCATGGACGGCCTGATGGCGGTGACCCCTTTCCGCGACCCCCATCTCGCCGCCCTCCGCCCGCGCCTGGCCCTGCCCGCCGCGGGCGAAGGCGCCCTCCTCGACCTCGACGGCGCGTTCGCGTTTCATCCGGCTTTCGCCCCGCTCCTCCCCCACTACCGGGAGGGCCGCCTCGCCGTCGTGCACGGCGTCGGCTCTCCGAACCCGACCCGCTCGCACTTCGACGCACAGGACTACATGGAGACCGGCATGCCCGGCGTGAAGAGCGCCTCTTCGGGGTGGCTGAACCGGGCCGTCGGGTTGATGGGACACGACGCCACGCCGTTCCGGGCCGTCGCCCTCACCCCTTCGCTCCCGCGCGCGCTCTCCGGCGATGCCCCGGCCCTCGCCGTGGCCAACCTCCGGGACTTCGCGCTTAACGTGCCCGGCCCCGAGCGCCTCCGGGCCGCCGCCGGTCAGAGCCTCGAAAGCCTGTATGCGCAAACCACCGGCGACCTCCTCGGAGCCACCGGTCGCGAGGGCTTCGAGGCCGCTCACATGCTCGAGAGCATCCGCACGAGCGACTACCGCCCGGCCCGCGGCGCCGCGTATCCGGCCTCCCCGCTCGGCAACGCCCTCCGGCAGATCGCGCAGCTCATCAAAGCCGACGTGGGCCTCGAAGTGGCCTTCGCCGAGTCGTCCGGGTGGGACACGCACGTGGCGCAAGGCACGGCGAACGGCGCCTTCGCCCGTCGCGCCGAGGACCTTGCCGCCGCGCTCGCCGCCTTCTGGACCGACCTCGAAGCCTACCACGACGACGTGACGGTGATGACCATGACCGAGTTCGGCCGAACCGTCCGCGAGAACGGCTCCGGCGGCACCGACCACGGGCGCGCCTCGTGCCTGTTCGTCCTCGGCAACGCCGTCGAGGGCGGGCGCATCCACGGCGTCGTCCCCGAACTCGACCCCGACGCCCTCGAAGACCGCCGCGACCTGCCCGTGACCACGGACTTCCGCGCCGTCTTTGCCGAAGTGGCCGGCAAGCACCTCGGCCTCACCGACGACGAAGCCCTCTTCCCCGGATGGCGCGGCGCGCGCCTGCCGCTCTTCCGGTCGTGAAAGCCCCCGGCTCCCGACGGCGTTGCCGCCTTCACGGCGTCTCCGGAGGGCGGGCGACAAACATGCTGAGCTCGACGCGCGCGTAGCTGCCGAAGACGCCGTGCCCGCCGGCGACGTGTTCGAGCACGTTCGGGATCTCGCCCGGCGAGAGCGTCGAGCCGCGCTGTTGGACGGTCTGCGAGCGGATGAAGTCGTACAGGTTGTCATCGATGGCGCTCACCGAGATGCGCGTCGGGCCGAAGAACGCCACCGCCAGCCACGGCAGCCGCACCGTCAGCGTGCCGTCCGGGTTGAAGTCATAATTGCCCTCATTGATGATGTTCGACTCGTTCACGACGAACTCGGCGAGGTCGTCTTCCACGTCGCTGCCGGTCGTATCGACGAGGTCGCTGTAGAAGGGCGTCAGCTGGGTCGGTCGCGGGTCGAGCGCCTCGATGGAGAAGATGTAGAAGCTTTGCCGCCCCGGATAGCGGCTCGGCGTCACCTGCACCTCATACTGTTCCGGGCTTTGATAGACCACCGTGTCGGCCCCGGCGGCGACCACCTCTAAGGCGCCCGGGACCAGCGTCTGCGCCGTCAGTTGCGCGCCCGTGGCGGCGTCGGTGATCTCCAGCCGGTACGTGCGCAGCGGCTCGACGCGGTGCCCGAAACGGGACACGTAGATGCCGCGCACGCCCGGCGCCTCGCGGTAGGGAAACGCGCTCTCGATCTCACCCGCCTCATCGAGCAGAAACACGCGCACCTGCGCCCCGGAGACCCCGACCGCCGAGGCGTCGAACGTCGCGTTCACGGACACGGTCCGCGTCAGTCGCACCGGCTGCAGCAATTCGCCCGCCACCTGATACGACTCCACGACCAGCTCGGGCGTATGCTCCGGCGTCACCGTCCCGTCGCAGGCGGCCAGGAAGACGAGTCCGATCGTGAGCGCGCGCGCCCATCCGCCCCGGACGCGGGCCGCCCGACCTTTCGCTCGCTCGTAGACGCCGTTTCGGTTCATCTGCTCATAACCGGTCTTTTTTTTTAAAATCGAAGCGTGAAGGCAAGGTTCGGGATCGGCACCGGGATCTGTGGAATCTCCCTTCGCTCGACATTGCCTTCGGCTTTGAACTCGAAAAAGTAGAACCACACGTTCCGGCGGGCATAAGCGTTGATCACTTGCACCTGCAGTTCGTACTCCGCGAAGCCGAAGAAGCGCCCGCGGCGGCTCGCGCCCACGTCGAGGCGATGATAGGCGGGCAGGCGCGCCTGGTTGAAGGGACTCACGAGCACGTCGCGGCGTCGGGAGCCGAAGGGGTTGTCGATGAGGCGATACTGGGAAGCGGGCTCGGTGTACGCCTGCCCCGTCGCATACGTGAGCACGCCCGTGAGCCGCCATGCCCGCGACAGGTCGTAGTTGACGACGAGGTTCAGTTCGTGCGTGCGGTCGTACTTCGGCGGGAAGAACTCGAAGTCGTTCAGGTCGGGGAAGCGCCGCCGCGTCACCCCGAAGGTATAGCCGAGGAAGCCGTTGAAGCGCCCGCGCGTCTTTTCGAGAAAAAGCTCACCGCCGTAGGCGAAACCCTCGCCGAAGTGAAACAGGTCGGCATAGTCGAACCCCGCCGCATCGGGCAGGAACGGGTCGAGTTCGAAAAGGTCCTCCATGTTCCGGTAATAGACCTCCACGTCGACGTTGATGCCGCGCCCGGCGCTCGTCTTCACGCCGGCGACGAACTGATCGCCATAGGCGGGCGGCACGCCGTTGTCCGTCGTCAGCCAGATGTCGAAGCCGGTGAAGACCTCGCTCGTGATGAGCGTCAGAAACTGATAGTACCGCCCGTATCCGAATTGCAGACGCACGGCGTCGCTCGGGCGGTGCTCCACGGAGAAGCGCGGCTCCAGCCGGAAATATTGCCCTTCCCCGAAATAGTTGGCCCGCAGGCCGCCCTGAAGGGTCCATGCCGGGGACGGGCGATAGGTCTCTTGCACGTAATAGGAGCCGTACGCGGTGTGCGTGCGCTCATCGAGGGTCACCGCGCCGTCGAAGCGGTTGCGCAGGCGAAAGGTGAACAGCCCCGCCCAGAAGCCCCCCTCCACGGTGTGTCGCTCGTTCGGGATGTACTCGAAATCCCCTTTGGCCGAGACGTCGTACACCGTGTTCTCCCGCTCGATGGGCGTGCCTCCGATGTCGAACGAAGGCTCGCTGAGATAGCGGGAAGCCGTAAAGGTGAAGTTCGAGAAGAGCCGCTGCGAGAAGATGTGCGTCCAGTTCAGGCTCCCGGTGCGGTTGCCGTATCCGAGTCTGAGGCGCGCGTCGGCGAAGAGGGGCAGGTTGAGGCGGTCGCGCCCGGCGTAGAAGGCGAGCGAGAGGCGGTCGTCCACGGAGGCGTCGAAGGTGACCTTTCCGTTGACGTCGATGAAGTGGAACGCATCGGGGATGCCGTCGATGTCTTGTCCGCGCAGGACGGCCAGGAGCGGTTCGAGCGTCGAGCGGCGGACGGCGAGCATCCACGAGCCCTTCGCATACGGTCCCTCGGCGATGGCGCGCGAGGCCAGCAGCCCAAGGCTCACCCCGCCCTGCGTCCGGCGGCGGTTGCCGTCCTTGTTGTAGATGTCCACCACGGCGCCGAGCCGCCCGCCGTACTCGGCCGGATAGCCTCCCTTGTACAACCGCACGTCTTTGATGGCGTCCGGGTTGAACGTGGAGAAAAAACCGAAGAAGTGGCTCGGGTTGTAGACCGTGGTGCGGTCGAGGAGGATGAGCGTCTGATCCGGGCTGCCGCCCCGGATGTAGAGGCCGCTCGAATAGTCGGAGGCCGCCTTCACGCCGGGCAACAGCTGGAGCGAACGGAACACGTCCGGCTCCAGCACGGCCGGCACATGCGTGACGACGTCGGTCTCCAGGCGCGCCGCCCCGAGGCGCCGGACTTCCTCTTCGGACTCCCGCTCGGCCGTCACCTCGATCTCTTCGAAGACCAGCCCCTCCGGCATGAGCGCGACGTCGAGGCGGCGGCGCTCCCCCGGCGCAAGCGTGATCGCGGCGCGGTGCTCCTCATAGCCGATGTACGAGACGACGAGCGTGTACGCGCCCGGCGCGACGTTCGTCAGCGTGTAATAGCCCGCTTCGTTCGTGGCCGTCCCGTACGGCGTGCCCGCGAGCGCCACGTTCGCCAGAAGAAGCGTCTCGCCGGACGTCGCGTCGGTGACGAAGCCGCTCACGGAGGCGTTCTGTCCCCATGCCGGCGCCGCCCAGACCGCCAGCATCGCCATCCACCCGATCACCTTTCGCATGCCTGTCCAGCCGATTCATGGAGACGGTACGAGGAGACAGAGACACGGAAGCCCGAGCGCCCGTTCCCCACGTTCCGACGTTTTGCCCCGCGTCCCTCGCCTCATTCGTCCCTCGCCTCATTCGTCCCTCGCCTCATTCGTCAAGCAAAAAGCGCGCGCGGTCCGGGTAGTCGGTAATGATTCCCTCGACGCCGAGGGCCTTGAGGCGGCGCATCAGTTCGACGTCGTTGACCGTCCACGGGATGACGCGCATGCCGCGGGCGTGGGCCGCCTCGAGCAGCGCGGCGTCTACGAGGTGGTAGTCGGGGCTGTAGACGTCGGGCGTGAAGCCGAGCCGTTCGAGGTTGGCCGTGAGGCCCGCGTCCTCCTCCTGCCCGATGAGCAGCGCCGTCCGCAGGCCGAGGTCGTGCGCGCGGGCGTACTGGAGGGTGCGCACGTCGAACGACTGAAGGATGACCCGGTCGGTGATGCCGGCCTCGTCGAGCGCCTCATAGAGCAGGCGCGTGAACACGTCGGGCGGCGGATGATAGACGCCGTCGCCTTCGGGCGAGGATTTCGTCTCGATGTTGTACCACACCGGCGGCCGATCGTGCGTGCGGGTGTAGGCTTCGGCAGCGGCGATCACGTCGCGAAGCAGCGGCTTGGCGACCTTCATCTTCTGCTGGTCGGGAAAGCGCGGGTGGCCCCGGCTGCCGCAATCGAAGCGCGCAATCTCGTCGTACGTCAGGTCATAGAGCCGGTACGAGCGTTCCTTTTCGAGCGGCACCGGTTCGCCCGAGGGCAGCGAGCAGAACGTGCCCGAGAACCACGGATCGTGCGAGACGACGACCTGCGAGTCGGCGGAGATCACCACGTCCATCTCGAGCGTGGTCACGCCGAGTTCGAGGGCGCGGCGGAAGGCGGGAAGGGTGTTTTCGGGCATCAGGCCGCGCGCGCCGCGGTGCCCCTCGACGTCGAATTTCGGCCACGGGACGGCAGGATTCGAATGCATAGCCGGGAGGAAAAGCGCCGCGCCGAAGACGAGCGCCGCCAGGAAACGCCCGCGCCTTCGGGCCCTGCGCGCCCGGACGCCGGCGCGTCGATGGTTAAGAGTTCGGTGCATGGGACGATAACCTTCACGATAGTCAACCGACCAACCCGAAGATAGGCCTGCCGGTTCGAAGGTGCATAATACGACCTTCACCCCGTCGATGTCGCGCGCTTCGCATCCCGTAGCGCAGAGGGCGCTTTTGCGCTGCGAGATGCGCCACACGCACGATTCTCCCTCATTCGCAGGGTTGTTCACAATCTTCACCCTTGCACCGACGCAGGCGCTCCGAACGTGCCGGAGGGCGCCGAAACGATGGGAAAAAGTCCCAGACCGCAAAGGGAAGTTTTCCCCTGTTTCACGTTGAGCCCGTCGCCTACCTTAGAGGTCCCTTCCGGTGTGGTCGTAGTGGTTGAGACATGCTTGGCACAGGACGTAAAAAAAGAATCCCGCGCCTTGCCGCCGATGCTTCGGCGCAAGATCCGGCCCCGATCCACATCCTGTACGTGGACGCATCGAAGCAAGACCGGGATCAGGTGCGGAGGGCGCTCGAAAGGGAGCACGGAGGATTTCGCATCACCGAGGCCGACTCGCGGGAAGCGTTCGAGGCGCGGCTCTCCGAACACTCGTACGACCTCGTCCTGACCAATTTCAACGTCCCCGGCTTCGAGGGCTTTCAGATGCTCGAAGCCCTTCAGACGCACGACCCGAGCCTGCCCGTCGTCGTCATGACGGGAACCGGCTCCGAAGCGGCGGCCGTCGAAGCGATGAGGCGGGGCGTGACGGACTACGTCATCAAGGCCCCGCAGCACCTTCAGCGCTTGCCGTACACGCTTCGCTCCGCCATCGAGCAGAAGCGGGTGCACCGGGCGCGGATGCGGGCCGAGGGCAAGCTGAGGGCGCACATCCACCGGCAGGCGGTCGTCGTCGAACTCGGCCAGCGCGCCCTCTCCGGCGCGCCCCTCGACGCGCTCCTTCAGGAAGCCTGCATCCTCGTGGCGCAGACACTCGACCTCGAGCTCTGCCACGTGATGGAGCAGGTCGAAAACCGGCAAACGCTCTTTCTCCGCGCCGGACTGGGGTGGGAGGACGGCCTCGTCGGCCACACCACGCTCCACCTGGGCTCGGACGCCCACCAGTGCTTCCCCGAGAACACCGAGCCGATCATCATCGAGAACCTGAACCGGAGGGGTTGTTCGTGCACGCCGCCGCTGTTGCAAAACCACGGCGTCGTCAGCGGCATGAACGTGCGCATCCCCGGCGAGGAGCGCCCCTTCGGTTATCTCGGCGCGTATACCCGACGACGCGAGCGTTTCTCGCTCGAGGACCTGCATTTCCTTCAGGCCATCGCCAACGTGCTGGCCGCCGCCATCGACCGGAAGCGTTCGGAATCCCGTCTGAGCCGGAGTGAGGAGCGGTATCGCCGCCTCGTCGAGAGCGCCCGCGACGTGATCTATACGATCTCGAAAGACGGGCGGCTCACCTCGCTCAACCCCGCCTTCGAAACGCTCACCGGCCACCGCATCGACGACTGGCTCGGCAAACCCTTCGAAGACCTCCTCCACCCCGAGGACGTCCCGACGGCGCGCAAGGCCTTCGCGCGCATCCGCGACGGGGAGCGCCCCCCGCCCTACGAACTGCGCATCCTGACGGCAAACGGCGGCTGCCTCGTGGCCGAGCTCACCTCGCAGCCCAACATCGAGCACGGCGTCTTCCTCGGCGTCTTCGGCATCGCCCGCGACATCAGCGACCGCAAGCGCTTCGAGCAAGAACTCATTGCCGCGCGCGACGAGGCCGAGGAGATGAGCCGCCTGAAGACGGCGTT
>JALSSK010000478.1 GCA_026984335.1 Rhodothermales bacterium | reverse complement strand
GAGGACGCGGAGGTCCAGCCCTTCCGTCTCGGCCAGCCCCGTCAGCGCCGCGCGCGCCGGGGCGTTTCGCCGGTCGATGCCGCGCATCGTCGCGTAGACGGTGTGCCCCTCACGGGCGAGGGTCTCGGCGGTAAACCGCCCGATGCCGTGACTGCTTCCCGTAATCAGGATGATTTTCTTTTCAGATAACGTGGTCATGAGGTGTGTGCGTTGTTGAGTGGATGGATCGTTGAAAAGGGGGTGTCGGCGCTTCACGCCCCCGCTCCGTCGAGGACGGCGATGGTCATGGTTGCCGCCGTTTCCCGGGCGGCAATGGCGCTCCGGTACTCCGGCGACGCGTACCAGCGCCGCGCCGCTTCCACGGAATCGAAGGCCACGAGCACGAGGTTCGAGGGGATCGGCGTCTGCTCTTCCAGACGTTCGACGTCGCCCGTCCGCGCGAGCAGGCGGCCGCCGTGGGCCGCCATCGTGGGCCCGGCGAGTCGTTTATAGCTTTCAAACTGCTGCGGGTCGCTGACTTCGAACTGAATGACGGCGTATGCGGGCATGGGATTTCTCCGATTAATGATGGTTGGAAGGAAAGCGGTCGAGGCGGGACCTCAGCGCGGCAGGCGACGGATCCAGTCCGCCAGCGCCCGGCCGATGGCCTCGGGCTGGTCCTCCTGGATGAAGTGAATGCCGGCTCCGACGAAGACCGTCTCGATGTTGGGCAGGTGCTCGGCGGTCCAGGCGGCGACCTCCGGCGGGTTGGCGGCCCCCGGCGAGGCGTAGAGGTGGAGCTTGGGCAACGGCGTCTCGGTGAGCCAGGCGCCCGTCGCTCTCATCAGCCGGTCGGTATGGGCCGGTTCCCCGCCGATAGGGAGTTCGTTGGGCCACCGGTAAATGGGCTCACGCGAGGCCGGATCGAGAAAAGGCTCGCGATAGGCGTTCATCTCCTCCTCACTCAACTCCCGCAGGATCATGTTCGGCAGCATTTGCTCGATGAACATATTCCGGTCGATGAGCAGCTCCCGGCCCTGGACGGGGTCCCGAAAGCCTCTGAACATCTCCTGGGCCGGTTCCGGCAACGCCTCGTAGCTCGGAAACGGAAACGCGGGCGGGATCAGGGCTTCCATGAAAGCCAGGCCGCGGACGTTGTCCTCGTGCCGCATGGCATAGTCGAATCCCAGCGTCGAACCCCAGTCGTGGAGCACCAGCGTGACGTTCTCGAGGTCCAACGCTTCGATGAAGGCTTCGAGATACCGGATGTGGTCCGGGTACCGGTAGTCGATGTCCGGTTTGCCGGACTTGCCCATCCCGATCAGGTCCACCGCGATGGCGCGGGCGCGGGGGGCCACGTACGGAAGCACGTTGCGCCACAAATACGAGGACGTGGGCTGCCCGTGGATGAACAGGACGGGGGCCCCTTCACCGGTTTCCACGTAGTGCATGCGGGAACCGAGCGCCTCTACGTAATGGGACTCGTACGGGAAGTCTGCCGAAGGTTGGGTTTGCATCGGGGCGTTCGGGG
>JALSSK010000477.1 GCA_026984335.1 Rhodothermales bacterium | reverse complement strand
CATGGTCGGAGCGTGATGAATCCAGTAGGCGGGTAAGCGTAAAGGGAGGGGGGTTTCATCACGGTTGGCCTCACCGATAAGGGACGTCGGCTGGTGGGGCGTTTGGGAGCGGGCGGGGAAAAGGGGAGCGGCCCGGCGCGGGGAGCTACCCCCGGAGCACACGCTCGAAGGCGTCGGCGATGCGTTCGATGGCGAAGGTGCGCTCGGCATAGGCGCGGGCATTGCGCCCGAGCCTCTGGCGGAGCGCGGCGTCGGCGAGCAGCGTCTCGGCCGCCGCCACGAAGCCCCCGGCGTCGTCCGGCGGCGTCACGAGTCCGGCCTCCTGCCCCGTCACGATGCGGGCGGCCAGGTTCTCGGGGGGGACGGCCAGCAGCACGGGCCGCGCCGCGCACAGATACGAGAGCACCTTCGAGGGGACGGAAAAGACGCCCGCGTCCGGTTCGAGGAGCGCCACGAGCACGTCCGCCGAGGCGAGCACGTCGGGGAATCGTTCGAAGGGTTGGAAGCCGAGGATGCGGAGGTTGTCGAGCCCGCCTTCCGCCTTCCGCTCGCGCAGCCATTCGGCCCCGAGGCCCTCGGAGACGACCGCGAGGCGCACGTCGGGTTCGTCGCGGAAACGGCGGGCGAGGCGGACGAGGAGCTCCGGGTTGTGCTTCATGCCGAGGTTGCCCGAATAGAGGAGGACGCGCCCCCCGGCGAGGTCGTGCGCGCGCGCCCAGTCGTTGTCCCGGGCGCGGAGGGGCATCTCGTCGAGCGGGGCCCAGTTCTCGATGACGTGGAGGCGGTCGTCCGGCAGCCCCGCCCGGCGAAGGATCGGGCGGAAGTCCCCGGTGATCATCACCACGGCGTCGCTTCGCCGGAGCAGCGCCCGCTCGCGCCGGACGTAGAAACGCCCGACGACCTCGCCGACGACCGGGACCTTCTTCCGAAGCACGCGATGCGTGGCCACGCCGAGGAGATCCTGAAGCCAGAAGACGAACCGGATGTCGCGCGCCCGGCAGGCATCGAGCAGGCGACGCTGGGCGTCGAGCGGCGTATTTCCTGAGAGCACGACGTCGGGCCGGAAGCGCTCGGTCACCGCGACGATGCGGCGGCCGTACTCGTTTTCCTGCCGCCACCGTTTGACGTATGCGTATTTGTCGAGCGTTTCGCGCAGGCGCACGCCGGTGATCTCAAACGTGGGCGGGTCGCCGGGGAGGCGGCGCATGGCGCCGTGGGCGGTGTTCGGAAGGGAACCGCAATAGGCGTGAAGGACGGCGTGCCCCCGGCGGGCGAGCGCCCGGCTGAGCTGCACCTGAAACGGGTGCCCGGCATAGTCGTGGACGAGGATGCGCATGGTGGGAGAAGTAGTTCGACAGCAGCTACGTTTTGCCTATAGAGCCGGGTGATATTGCGGACGAGCGGCGTTAGATTGATAGTCGCCCGGTAAAACAGGCCGGAATTTCAAGGTTCCTGCATGAACCGGCAGTTGCACGAAGGGTTCAGGAACGAGGTCATATGAATCATACGCCGTTTCATGATTGTAGCACTTGAGCAGATTGCTTGCCCATACTGCGGGTCGGACGACTCCACGCTTTGGGGAGAAGAAGCCGGTTACACGGCCGTGCAATGCCGGTCGTGTGGCTTCGTTTACGTCAATCCACGCCCGCCTCTCGAGGCCATCGATGAGGCAGCCCAAACAGGCATTCATACGACGGAGCGGGGGGCAGCCAATGTGGTGAGCAGGATAGGTTTTCGGCGCGACAAGGTGCGTATGTTCAGGCAACGTATCGGCGCCCTGTATCCCGATGATGAACTGCGCACCCGCCCGATACGCTGGCTGGACGTAGGAACCGGGTTCGGAGAGTTGCCGGCCGCGTTGGAAGATCTCGTTCATCCTGCCTCCCGTGTCGAGGGGATTGAACCCTGTTTGCCCAAGGTGGAGGTGGCAAAACGACGAGGGCTGCGTGTATCGCCCCGGCGACTCAGCGCCATTGACGACGTCTACCACGTCATCTCGCTCATCAACGTTTTCTCGCATCTGCCTGATCCGGTCGCTTTTCTCGGGGAACTCGCACAACGCCTCGAACCCGGTGGGGAAATCGTGCTGGTGACCGGTAACGGGGCGGACGTGCCCCGGGACGATTATCCGGATGCGCTGTGCTTGCCGGACCATCTCGTATTTGCCGGGGAGCGGCACATACAAGGTCTGTTTGATCGCTTGGGATTTGAAATGGTGCAGGCACATCGATACCGCTACTTCCTTCCGGAACCCTTGCCTTACCGGGCGATGAAAAACATCGTCAAACGTTTGCAGGGGCGTCCTGTATCTCCGTTGCGCAATAAAGGCGCTTTCAGGTCTTTGTTCGTACGGGCCCGTCAGGTGGATCCTCTTCATGCCCGGCGTCGGTAGGCCAGCAGGCGTCGTAACGGGACAGAGAGGCGTGTGGCCAGCGGACGCAGACGATAATGCATGGCAACAGCCAGGCTGAGGCGTTTTCTGCCCTGAAAATGGGGGCCGCGATAGAAAGCGGGAATGTAGGCTTTGGCGGCGCCTTGGCAATGCAGGGCAAGGAAAGCAATAGGTCGTTTGAGTCGGAGGTGGTATCCGTGAGGATAAGGAGCCTCGGACCAGTCAAGGCGTTTGAGAGGACCCGCCATCTCGTAGGCATTCGGACTCTCGTTTTCAGCCTTGTTGAGATTCAGGTCTATCGTGGTATCATGGGATATATTCAGGAAATTGGCGGTTCGGCTGAGTCCATGCGCATGTGCGAAACGGTACAGAGCCGTCATATCGCACAGGCCACCTGAGAGTCCGTTTTTGATATGGTAATTCCATTTTTCCTGAAAAGGGGTGAAGGCTTTCGGGTCTGTATACACGTCCAAGAGAAAATCGCAGAAACGCTGGATGACAGGACGTGTCCAGTACAAGACATGGGGGAAAGCAGACCATCGAAACGGCTCTTGGGCATCGGGAATGCAGAGGCCAAACTCGTGACCCGCGATATGATAGTTATAGAGCGTGGCGGCCTCTGTGTAGAGCAGTACGTCGGAGTCGAGCACCAGCACGGCTTCGAGGCCGGCAGCCTCCATGAAGGCTCGAAGGAGGAACCAGCGCTGAAAGCACGCCAATTCGAATGCCTGCCGGTTGGTCGATCGGTGGCGATAGACCCGGTTGAAAGGAGTAACGGCTTCCGAAAAGGTGCTGACATCAATGTGGTTCAGAAAATCAAACCGATCATTGTCGGCATCACCCAGTAAATAAATCGGCGTGTCCGGATTGGTGGCCCGGGCCTGGCGAAGCGTAAAGGGTAGATAGTCGCTGTAGCCTTGATGGATGAAGATGAGTGAGAGCGACATGGGAAAGGGCCCTAGTGAGAAAGATGATGGACGGGATCCTCGGCGAAGCGGATGGCGGCTTCAAGCCCATCGACCATTTGATCGAGGGTTAGCCGAGATCGGGCGGTGATCAGTGCATGATGAGCGAAGCGCTCTTGTTGGTCCAGCACCAATTCCAACGCTTTCAGCAGGGCATCGAGGTTTCCGTATTCGGCGAGCATACCATTTTGACCGGGTTCCACAAATGCCACTTCCGGACTGTGGAAGCGGCGTCCATCCGGGGGGGGGGCCTGCGACACCACGGGTACCCCGAAGGCAAAGGCATGGTTGACCGATAGGCCCAGGTAGCCCGGCTGAAACATCACGTCTGCAGCGAAGAGGTATGGGGCGGACGCTTCCCATGCTTTCATGGCTCCGAGGAAGAGGACGTTCTCGATTTTTTCTTCCGTCACCCGCCGTTCCATAGCCGTATGTTCCGGGCCGTCACCAATGATGAGTAAGTGCGCCGGTCGCCGGGCGCGCAGGGCCGAGAATACGTCGAGCAGCAGGTCGGTTCCCTTTTCCGGGATCAGGCGACCGATGAAGACGAGCACCGGGAGGTTCTCGGGAAGGCCCAGGCGGCGGCGTACAGCGACCTTGCCTGCGGCAGCCAGTTGGTCGTACAAGGCGAAGAGCGTGTCGGTGTCCAAAGTGTTGCGTGCTACGAAGAGGCGTTTCGCGGGTATGAACGGGCGCAGGAGATCGGCCATTTCCTCGGTATAAGACACCACGGCTTCGGCCTGGCGGGCCAGCCGGATGCGGTAGCGGTCCGCCCAGTTGTCCGGCGAAAAGGGGCGATTGTTCGACGAGAAGTGCCCCCAGAGGACACGACCAATTCCATGGCGCCGTGCATGGCGAAGCAGCCAGGGTTGGGTCAGGGTACGCGGTGATTCTTCGGCCATGATGACGGACGGCATACCGCCTTCTCGAAAGGCCCGGCCAAAGAATTGCGCGTGTATCTTCTCCCCACCCCACCACAGGTTTCGGAGTTGAATGATCCGGTAGCCTCGTTGCTCCTCGTCGGTGATCGATTGAAGGGCGGTTGCCTCCGGGGCCTGCCCGGAGCATACGACCAGGCGTCCTCCGAGGCGTTCGTTCAACCGCTCCAGCACCGCTACGCGGTAGTTGAACGGGAGCATGCGAGGGAAATAGAATATTGGGCGCTCGTTCATAGAGGGTGCAGATACGAGAGAAAGTTACGGGCTGGGCGACGAAGCCCCTGGTTTTTCCGACGGCCAGGACACGAAGAAAAAATAATAGAGGCAATAACTGGCCGTAATCCATATTTCTGAGAGAACGGTCACGAAGGCGGCTCCTTGGATGCCATAATGGGGTATTACCAGAAAGTTGAGTCCAACATTTAGGCTGGTGGCTATCAACAAGGTCAACAGAGGGATCCGATGGTGGTTCATCGATATGAGAGCGATGTAAAGTAGGCTGTTCAAACAGGTGAAGGGGAACGTCCATCCCAAGATGATGAGCGTATCCCCGGCGAGTTTGAAGCCGGGATCTGGAGCCAGTAGGTGGATGAGCGCCGGCGCAAGCCAGGTTAGTAAAAGTGCAGTAATGATCCCGATCCCACCTAGTCCCGTCAGGCCCAAGTGAACTAGGCGCTGGAATTTTGCGTGGACGCCTTGCCGGAAAGTGGCCGCCAAACGAGGGAAAAGGGCACTGTAGGCTACGACGAATGGAATGAGTCCCAAGGCCTGCATGACACGATAGGCTTGGCCATACTGACCCGCGGGTGTCTCTCCGAGCATGGCCTCTATCATGACCAGGTCGACGCGGGTATAGAAGACGGTGAGCAAGCCTGCCACACCCAAAGGGAGCATGGCATAGATGGCCCTTCGAAGGAAAGAGAGACGAATTACGTTGGTTCGAAATGCAGCCAAGTGACGTGTCACCCCTTGTATATTGGCTATAGTCGCCAGGGCCATGCCTGCGGCCATGCCCGCCAACGTCCAAGCGGCCTGGCGGGTATACCAGAGCAGGAGCGATCCGCAGGCTATGACCAGGACCTTTTCGAGAACGGTTAACAACGCTTCCGGGCGTAGCGTCTCAAAAGCCCTGAAGTAGATTCTCACGTAATAGGTCAGATTTTCCAGAGACCAGTAGAGCCCGGCAAAGACTGCCGCGGCTAAGGCTTCGGTGGAGTATCCCAGCAGCCAGGCAGCCAATAGCGTGATGCAGATTCCAGCCGTTAGCAGCAAGCACCGAAGTACGAAGAAGTTGGAAAAGAAGGTGGTGGCTTGGTTGGGTGTTCGGGCCACCTCGCGGAGCGTATACTGAGACATGCCCAAGTCGGCAAAGGAACCGGCCATGGCAGCCAGGGCAAGCGTCGCCGACAGGATGCCATATTCTTGCGGGCCGAGAAGCCTGGGGGTGAGGGCCACCAGAAAAAAGATCCAGAAAGGCTTGACTGCCAGGCTGGCTGTTCCAAGCCAGGTGATATTGCGTATAATTTGTGAGCGCATGGCGCAAGATCAGGCATCGCCCTGCGGACAGGATGGGACAGAGTGATACCGTGCCCGGATACCGGCTACAAGCCCGCTGAGAACGCCGATCATCAGTGTACGGTCCGAGTTGGTGAAAGGATTTTCAGTATTGGCTACGAGGGCCTCTGCCAGAAAAGCCCCAACGACAATCAAGCCTGTCAGGCGTGCCGAGAGAGGATATTCTGAGTGGCGCCAGAGTCGAAGGCCCTGCCATAAGGTGCCGAAAAAGTACACAAACAATAGTGAGGCCCCGATCAGCCCGTGGCGGTATAAGGCTCCGAGGTATCCGTTGTGAATGAACGAGGTTTCATGCGTGAGTTTGTACACGAGACTGTAGTAGTGATAGGGAACGCCCAGCCCATGTCCAAGCACGGGATTATGAAGGATGTAGTTCCAGACCACTTTCATCTCGATGAAGCGGTTGATGAGCGAGATGTCCGAGGTGGCAGCTGTTTCAAGAGTCCCCAATCGGTTGATCAGGCCCAGAACGATCAGGGAAAAGAAATCATTAAAGAAAAAGAACCCCAGGATGATCAAGAAAAGGAGTCCGGATATTATGATGAGGATCAATTGCAGCTTTCTGCGGCGGTCGATCAGTAAAAAAATGATAAACACGCCTAGGGCGAAGGAAACCCACAGCGCCCGACTTTGGCCGATGACGACACCAGTCATGAAAAAGCCGAAAAGCAGTAGAAAGGCAACTTTGTGCCGTAAGCGCTTCGCATGAAGTAGAAGGGTCAAGCAGGCCAGACCCAGCATCATGAGGACATGTTCATTTTCGGTAACCCTGCCCGAAGCAATCTGCCAAAGATGAGTTGCTCCGGTGAAGCCAAGCCAATATTCGTAAAAATTGCGCAGGACCACAAAGAGCCCGAGCCAGATCAGCACCATAAACAAACGCTTCAGAGCCTCAGGATATCGGGCGCATACTTCTTTGACCGGGAAGTAGAAAGCAAGCATGCTAAGCGACAGCCACTCGCTCAGCATCACTTGTAAATCGCCGCCAAAGAGGATCGTCAGGCCGGTGGAGGCTATCGTGTAGAGCAGAAAGAGACCAAGTGCCCAGTCGATGCTAGTGGTAAAAATCCGGTCACGGTAGAAGAAGAGACGACTGGTAAACCAGTAGCCGAGGAAGCCCAGGTACAAGAGGCCGTACAGGATCTCTTCGACTTGAAAGCCTTCTTTGTAACGGGCAATGAGGGCAAAGGCAGCGAGGACAAAGTAGAGCAGGCGAGTTTCCGACCGGGCTATCCAGAACAAACCGATCAGCCCGAGCAACAGCGCCGGGAAGAAGGGCAGTATCTCCGGGGCGGCCCAGGTCAGGAGCGCCAGGATCAGGAGTCCGAAGCCGAAGCCGGCCCGGATGAGCGT
>JALSSK010000476.1 GCA_026984335.1 Rhodothermales bacterium | reverse complement strand
TATAGACGAACGAGAGCACGGCGTTGACCGGATCTCGGGGCGGTCTTTTGTTGCGCCCGCCGAAGGTGAAGTCCGCGTTTCGGATCAGGCGCGGGAGGGCGGCGAAGTAGTCGGCGGCGGCCTGCCCTTCGATGCCGCGCACGGTGTCGGTGTCCTCGGCTTCGGGAAGGGCCTCGGCGGCCCACTCCATCGTGGCGAGGGCGCGCCGGACGACGGCGGGCGGGCGTTCGGCTTCGCGGGCGGCGCGGAGGAGCACCTGCCGCGCGCCCCGAATCTTGCCTGACACGAACGCCCGGGCCAGCGCCAGCGTCCGGTCCGGGTCGCGGGCGGCTTCGAACTGCGCGCACCGGAGGAGCACGTTGCCCGAGACCGCCCCCTGAAGCCGCGCCCGAAAGCGCCCCGAGCGGCTGAACCAGACGATCTGCCGCCGATCTTCGGCGCATCGATGGATGAGGAACGGGCTGAGCATCACGTTGCCGAAGACCGCCAGCCCGCCGAGGTGGAGCAGCGGCACGCGCAAGAGCGTCTCGCCCTCAGCCTCGACGCGGAGCGTGTCGTGGTCGAGCCGCAGATACGCGCCCTGCGTCTGTACGAAAAGGGTGTTGAGCAGTTGTCGGATCATAGCGTTTCCATGGAGCGCATACGCTTCGGCGCGAAGGGCATACACGCTTCGATGAGTGAGCAGTCTCGACACCGCGCGTCAGCGGCGGGCGGCGGGAGCTTCGTTCGCCTGAAGAGCGCCCGCACCGCTTCGACGGTCGCCTCGGTCTGCGAGCGGAGCGCCGCGTCTAAGACGATCCGGCGACGGCGACGGGAGCGTCCGTAGAAGAGCGCGCCTTCCGGGACGGTCCGCCCGAACATCTCTTCCAGGCAAAGGGCCTGCGCGCAGAGCTGCACCTCATCGGCGCGGCGGGCCTTGCGCGGTCCCACCTTGTGCTCGACCGGGTACGGCGTTCCGTCTTCGGTGAAGACGACCACATCGGCTCTGCCGACGAGTCCAAGACGCTCGTTCCACAGCGGCAGCGCGCGCACAGTCCGCTCTTCGCCGCGTTGCCGGTGGCCGGGCGCATCCACCCGCTCATGCGCCCGGCGTCCCCGCAGCGTATAGATGTTCTCGTCCCAGACCTGCTCCACGTAGATGAGCGCGCACTGACGGGGGCAGTACACGTAGTGCTGGAGCGCCGAGATCGGCACGAGATCCTCCTCCGCCCAGTCCATGGCCTCAGCCGACGAGCCGCGTGAGCGTCAAGCCCGGCGGCAGGTCGGCCTCGTTCACCTCCACCGTATAGTCGTCGAACGAGCGGGGAACGGTGGCGGCTTTCGGAATGCGGATGCGGTCGAAGAGCGTATGCGCCGGGGCGTTGCCGAGCTTGTTCTCGTGGGAGAAGACGTACAGCCCGCGAAGCGCCATCATCCCGCGCGAGGCGGAGCGGTCTATGTCCCAGCACATCATCAGGGCCTGCCAGAAGAGCGCGAGGTCGTCTCCGTCGAAACAGGTCTTCTCGGCCAGCATCGG
>JALSSK010000475.1 GCA_026984335.1 Rhodothermales bacterium | reverse complement strand
TACACGTATTTGGGGTTGATTCCGTGTCTCGCCCAAGCGTGCTTCTTGTCAGCCTGACCGGCTGGTATTCATGGCTCCATACGACGATCTGCGCGATGGATGCGCATTGATCGAATCCACCGAAAAATCCTTCGAGGCAGACCCGCCCCCACTTGCTAACCCCCGTGCGAAGACGCAAGCCGGCGCATAACGCGTCCCCGTCGAAGTGGAATGCCGATCGCTCCAGGGGTGCAAGCGTGGGTTTTTTCTGTAGACATCTATGTCCGGAAAAAGCTGAATTTGTACGTAAAGAGCTGCATTTTTGAAAATTGTCTCAGCCCATGCATGGAATCCGGAGAAAGGCCGCATCGTGCCTTATTTCCTTCCTCTCGCCGCGAAACGGCACGTCCGGCAGGGAGCGCGTCGTAATTCGCATCAGGGTGCGCAGGCTCCACAAATATGCTGTCTTTTTTGAGCTTTTACAAGCGTAAATCTACGAGGGGCACAAAATCAATCGAACAGGTGCGCACCGGAGGCGGCGCCGGGGCCCGCGCACCGAGCCGGCAGGCGCCGAAACCGGCGTCTCGCTTCGGGAACGACCCGTGGCGGAGGAACGGTGCCTCCGGGCTTCACTCCGGAAACAGCGAGGCGTCGAGGCCGGGGATGACGCGGAGGGCGTTTTGGTAATAGATGCGCCGGAGCACGTCGTCGGGCAGGTCGAGGCCGTACATCTTCCAGTGGGCGTGGCGCTTGCGGTAGTAGTCGAAGTACTCGTCGGCGGTCTCGAAGAGGCGGAAGTAGACGTGGTACTCTTCGGGGTTCCAGGCGTCCTTGCCCATGAGCACACGGTCCTTGTAGCGGATGAGCCAGGCCCGGGCCGTGCGGGGCTGCCGCCCGAGTTCGGCGATGACCGCGCCGAGTTCGGTGTACACGTTGGGCCGCTCGTCGAGCAGGCGGCCGAGGCGGGCCAGGTCGTTGCCCAGCCAGCCGAGGTGCGCGTTGATGAACCGGGTGTTCGGATGCTTGCGAAAGACGTTGTGCTGTTCGGCGATGAGCGTCTCCCACGGCGGGATGTCCGCGCGCTCGGCATAGTACCGGCGGGGGCGTTGCCGGAGTTCGAGCCACCGCTCGTTGAAGCGGTCCTTCTTCTGCCAGAACGGGGCCGGGTCGGCGGTGTGGATGAGCACGGGGATGCCCAGCTCGCCGCACTTCGCCCAGATGGGATCGAGGCGCGGGTCGTCCGTCGGGACGCGGGCGCCGTGGCTGTCTCTGAGCGAGAGACCGAGGTTTTTGAAGATCTTCAGCCCCTGCGCGCCGTTGCGGACGTCCTCCTCCAGCCGGGCCACCGCCCGCTCGGTCCATCCCGGCTCCCCGATGCCGTCGAAGTCGAGGTTCGCGAAGACGACGAAGCGGCTCGGATACCGCCCCTTCATGCGGGCGACGGCGGCCTTCAGGCGCGCGCCCGTGCCGCCGCTGAGGTTGACCATCACGGCCATGTGGAGGGCGTCCATCGCCGCCACGAGGCTGTCGAGCTCGGCGTCGGTCATCTCGCCGGCCCGCCACTGGTGCGCGTGCGCGTCGACGAACGGGTGCTTCGCCCGCGTGACGGGGTGGGCCGGCACGACGAGCGTGGAGCGCGGCTCGTACGCCTCGATGTCCATCAGCTCTTTCGGCGGCGTCTCCTGTGCAAAGGCCGTCGCGGCGAGCAGGCCCACGAGCGCGAGCGTCGGGAGTCGTTTCATAACCGGGAGGTTGAAGCGGGAGGAGCGGCGGAAGGGCAAAGTAGGGGACGGGGCCGAGAAGCGAAAGCCGCCGCTCACACCCAGAACGAGGTGAAGCCTTCTTCGAGGAGGCGGGCGGCCATGAGGGTGAGGCGGGCGGCGGTGCGGGGGAAGCGCGCCTCGGGCACGGCGTTCGGGCACCCGGCGTCTTCCCAGCTTTCGACGGCGGCGCGGGCGTCGTCCTCGGTGAAGGCGGCGCCCGTCAAGGCCCAGCCGAGCAGCCCGAAGACGGCGCGGCGGAGCGGGCGGCTGCCGCCGAGCAGACGCGGCAACACCTTCATGTGAAGGACGAGGTCGAGCGGATCGACGGGCGCGCCGGTGCGGGTGCGGAAGGCGCGGGCGACCTCGGCGGCATGGAGCGCGAAGAGCGCCGCCTCGTCGCGGGTGCGGTAGGCGACCTGAAGCTGCGCGGGGGCGAGGTGTTCGTTGGCCTCGGCGAGCGCCCGCGTCACCGCGTCGAGGCGCGCGCGGGCGTCGGCGTCGAGGTCGTGGAGTTCGGCGAGGCGGAGGGCCCTCGGATGCCACGCCGAGGCGGGCCACCGGGCGGGCGCGGGCGGCTCGGCGACGGCGGTCGGCCACGCGGCGAGGTCCACGTCGGAGAGCTCGAGCGTGAAGGCGCGGTCGAGCACCTTGCGGCTGAAGCCGTGGGCGCTCTCGTCCATGTTCACCGTGCCGGCGAGCGCGAAGTTCGGCGCGAGGCGGACCTCGGCCCAGTCTCCGGCGACGGCGGCGAGGTGGGCCTCGAGCAGCGGCGGGCTCTCGAAGCCGCCCTCCGGCGCGGGCCGCCGGTCCTCGATGCGGCTGAGCACCTCGGCGAAATAGTGCTCGACGCGGGCCAGGTTCATCTCATCGACGATGCACGTCAGATGCCGGCCGGGGGCGCGCATGGCCTCGCGGGCGGCGGCGAGCACCGCGCCGGGGCGGAACGTCCCCTGAAGGTCCACGTAGCCGAGCACGTCGGCGCTGTCGGTCCAGTCCGGGCGCACGGGCACGAGGCGCGCCGCGCCGCCGGTGGCCTCCTCGACGAGCGCGGGCAGCCGCGATTTGCCGACGCCCGTCACGCCGGCGAGGATGACGAAGGGCTTCGTGCGGAGCGCCGTCACGTAGGCCGCCACCTGCCACGGCTCGTACACGAATCCCCGCGCTTCGACGTACGCGATCAGCGCTTCGAGGGCCGCCGCCCGGTCGAACGCCGCCCCGGGCGCATACCGCGCCGCCGCCTCGCGCACGACGGCCGCCGTCTCCGCGCGCGCCTCGCGGTACGCCTCGTAGGCCTCGAACATCTTCTCCAGATCCGTCGCCTCGCGCACGCGCACGAGAAACTCGAGCACCTTCGCATCGATGGCCGGGAGCGGATGGACGACCTGTTGCACGACGGCCCGGAAGTCGCCGTCATAGTCGCGCACCACCTCGAGCTTGTCGTGGAAGGCTTCGTACGAGACCCACGCCTCCTCCGAGAGCGTCACGAGCGGGCGGACGCGAAGGCGGTGCGGATAATGCCCGCCTCGCACGAGCGGCGTCGCGTCCTCGAAGGCCGTCCCCGCCGCCTCGAACATCCCGGCGATGACCTTGAGGCCGGAGAGGTAGGCGAAGATGCGGTCGCCCGGGCGGATCTTCGCCAGCCGGGGCCGCCCCACACGGCGCAGGGCAAACGTCCGGGTCTTGACGAACACCGGATAGTTCTCGGGGGAAACGGACCAGAGCCAGCTTGCCATGCGGGGAGCGGGTGCGTGAAGGGATCGCCGCGCAAAGTACTGCGGAAAAGGGGAAACGGGAAACGCGACGCGGGGTTCGCCGTCGGGGGATTCACCGGCGTTCTCGCTCAGGAGGGTCGCCCCCCGTCGCCGGAGGAGGAGACGGCCCTCAGGCGGCGCGTCAGATCCGGCACGCGCATCGGCTTGCTCAGATAATCGTCCATACCTGCGGCGAGGCAGCGTTCCCGGTCTTCCTGCATGGCGTTGGCCGTGAGCGCCACGATGTACGGCTGCCGGTCTTCGGCAAAGGTGCGTCGGATGCGTTGCGCGGCCTCCAGGCCGTCCATTTCCGGCATCTGCACGTCCATGAGCACCACATCGTAGGGCTGCCGCTCCAGCGCCTCGATGACCTCGAGACCGTTGGCCACTGCATCGACGCGATAGCCCAGGTGTTCGAGCAGTTGAAGCGCCACCTGCTGGTTGATGAGGTTGTCTTCGGCGAGCAGGATGCGGAGCGGATGTCGCTCGGCCAGTTTCCGGCCTTCAGGCGGCGGGCTCTGCATCGACGGCGGAGCGCCGTCCCTCGGTTTCGGCGCGAAGACCGCGACGAGGGCGTCGTGCAGTTGGCGGCGCTTGAGCGGTTTGGCGAGCGAGGCGTGCCGGCAGGCGCCCCCGTCATTTTTCATCGTCTCCAGCGTCGAAAGGGAGGTCAGCAGGATGATCGGCGTTGCGCCGAAGGCCTCGCACAGCCGCTTGGCCGGCGAGGCGCCGTCCATCTCCGGCATCTGCGCATCGACGAGGGCGACCTCGAAGGGGCCTTCCTCCGCATATCTCGCCAGGGCCGTCTCGCCCGTGGCCGCCGTCACCGGGCGCATGCCCCAGGCGCGCAGCCACCGCGCCAGCATCTCCCGGGCCACGGCGCTGTCGTCCACCACCAGCGCGCGCCGCCCCGCGAGCGCCGGCGCGGGCGCCGCCTCGGCCCCCGGGGCCGGGCGCGCCGGCAGCGTGAAGCAGAACGTCGCCCCCGCGCCCTCGGCACTCTCGACCCAGATCGTCCCGCCCATGGCTTCGACGAGGCGCTTCGAGATGGCCAGCCCGAGCCCGGTGCCGCCGTACTTCCTCGTGTCCGTCGGGTCGAGCTGCGAGAACGCCTTGAACAGCCGCCCGCGCCGCTCCTTCGGGATGCCGATGCCGGTGTCGCGCACGGCGAAGCGGAGCCGGACGACGTCGCCCTCGCGTTGTCCCCGCACCGCGATCACCACCTCGCCGCGCTCGGTGAACTTGACGGCGTTGCTCACGAGGTTGACGAGCACCTGCCGCACCCGCGTCACGTCGCCTTCGATGCGGGCGGGCATCCCGTCGTCGAACAGATACGCCAGTTCGATGCCCTTCTTCGCGGCGCGGGCGGCGAAGAGGTCGAGCGTCTCCTCGACGCATCTCCGGAGGTCGAACGGCTGCGCGTCGAGCGCCAGCTTGCCCGCTTCGATCTTGGAGAAGTCGAGGATGTCGTTGATGATGGCGAGGAGGGCCTCGCCGCTGGCGCGGATGGTCTCGACGCCGCCCCGCTGCTCCACGCTCAGCGACGTGTCGAGGAGCAGGCTCGTCATGCCGATGATGGCGTTGAGCGGCGTGCGGATCTCGTGGCTCATGTGGGCCACGAACATGCTTTTGGCGCGGTTGGCGGCTTCGGCGGCGGCCTTGGCCCGTTTGAGCGTCTCCTCCGCCTGTTTGCGGTCGGTGATGTCCCGGGCGATCTTGACGAAGCCCTTCAGCATGCCGCTCTCTTCCCGGAGCGCCGTCAGCGTCACGTCGGCCCAGAAGAGGGTGCCGTCTTTGCGCATGCGCCAGCCCTGCGTCTCACTGCGCCCGGCATAGACGGCCTCCTCGAAGAGCTGCTCGGGCAGGCCGAGCGCCACGTCCTGTTCGGTATAGAAACGGGAGAAATGCGCGCCGAGGACCTCTTCGGCCGAGAAGCCCTGAATGCGCGCCGCGCCGGCGTTCCAGGTGGTGATGCGCCCGTCCGGATCGAGGGTATAGATGGCGTAGTCCTTCGCGCTCTCGAGGATCAGGCGCAACCCCTCTTCCCGCTCGCGCAGCAGCTTTTCGGCCCGGTTGCGCAGGGCGATCTGCTCGTTGAGGATGCGGGCCACCGAGAGGACATCCTCCCCGAGGAGGCCGTGGTCGAAGTCGTCGAGTTCGAGGGCGCGGATCGAGTCGTTGAGTTGCTTGAGCACGAGCGCCTGCTTTTCCAACTCCCGGAAGAGCCGGTCGTTGGCCTCGATCAGTTCCTCGGAGCTGATGTCCATCGATCGCTGGAGGAGCTTGCGGTCGGCGTCGTGCTGTTCGTACGTCTCGTTGACCGCGCGCAAGAGCTTGCGCCAGGCGGGGGGGATCTCCGTCGCCTCGCCGAGCAGCTTTCGGATCTGCCGTTTGAGCAGCCGATGGGTGATCTCGTTGGCTTCCTCGCGCATCGTCCCGTTCTCCCGGATTATTCGATTTCTTTCATGATGGTGATGGTCATTGTCTGGTTGTGCAACTCGCACCATTCGGCGGACTCGGGCGGGGCCAGTTCGCCGTACGAATAGAAGCCGGTGATGACGGGCTGGGTCCCGAGCATCTCGCGCACGACCTCCGTCTCCTCTTCGGTGCGCTGGCCGAGGACGAGCTTGCGACCCCAGCAGCTCACGCAGATGGCCAGCTCGGCGTTCTCGATGCGGCTGTCGCGCACGCAGTGCTCGGCGGCATAGGCCGCGCCGTCGACCAGGTCCTCGTAGGAGGCGCGCATGAAGCGGGCGCGCGCGCCCGTGGGCACGTCGCCGGCGAAGGTCATGCTCTGGTTCTCCTCGTCGATGGAGAGGATGGTCCGGACGAGCGTGCGGTCGCCGTCGGGCGTCCAGATGCACAGGGGGAAGCGGAGGGCGGCGCCGGGCAGTCCCTCGGCCAGCTCTCCGAGGTACCGTTTGTAGAGCGCCAGCGCCGAGCGGCCGTCGAGCTCGTAGAGGACGTTCGCCTCGGAGCGGGTGATGCGCCGCACGGGTCCGAAGGGGGCCCATCCGCCCGAGGAGCCGAAGCCCACGCGGAGGCGGTCCCCGTAGAAGCCCACCGCCGCGATGACCCCCTCGGTGGGAAGCGCGTCGAGGCCGACGAGGGTGCGCTCGAAGCGTACGCCGTCGCCGGCGAGGCCGCCGGTGAGCAGCGCGCCGGGCGGGAGCCGCCGGTTGAAGCCCTGCGCCAGCGCGCTGCCGTTGACGAAGTGGCCGTCCGAGACCACGAAGACGAGCGCCGGCTCCGGCGCGGCGAGGCGCTCGGCCAGCATCCGGCCCGCCGCGAAGCTGTCCGCCACCTCGTCGATGCGGATGCTCGTGGCGCGGATCCGCGTGTGGGCGAAGCGCACCGCCGTCACCGTGAGGCGGTCGTCGCTCACCTCCGTGTCGAGGATCTCGCCGGAGGTCGAACCGAGCATGAGGTGCGCCTCCGGATACCACGCCCGCACCTGCCTGAAGAGACGCGCGTCGGCCACGCGCTCGCGGCTGCCGAAGACGAGCACCCAGTCCGCCGCCGCGCCGAGCGCGGGCGCGGTGGAGGGCCGCCATCCCTCGCCCGGGATGAAATATCGCTGTTCGATCTGCATACGGACGTTTCCTCCTTGAAGACGGCAAACTACGGAAAAGCCGGGGCTTCGGATGCGGGCCTCCCAATATACGAGGCCGACGCGGGAATGCGCTCGGTTTCCACCGTGAAGACGCGGACGGGCGAGGAAGCCGCTGTGTTTGCCGCGCCCGTCGTGGCGCCCGTCGTGG
>JALSSK010000474.1 GCA_026984335.1 Rhodothermales bacterium | reverse complement strand
ACGACCTCGAGCTCGAAGGCGACGAGAACGTGCGGCAGGTGCTCGAAGACCAGTTTCACGAAGCCAACCGCGCCTTCGGGCGATACATCGAAGAGGAGTACCCGGAGTGGATTGCCACGGTGGATACGCCGCCGGACGCGCATCGGCCGGTGCTCTCGCACGAGGTCGTCCCGCAGTTCGTCCTGCCGCAGCTCGAAAAGGGCCGCCCCGTCCTCTTCTTCGTCATCGACTGTATGCGCTACGATCAGTGGCTGGAGTTTGAACAGCTTCTCTATCCGCTCTTCGACATGGAGAAGGCGTTTCACTATTCGATCCTCCCGACGGCCACGCCCTATTCGCGCAACGCCATCTTCAGCGGCCTGCTCCCGCGCGACCTCGCCCGGCATTTTCCGAAAATATGGGCCGAGGGCGAAGACGACGAGCACAGCCGCAACCGCAACGAGGAGGCGTTCCTCCGGGAACTGCTCCGGCGCAGGCATTACAACGAGGTGAGCCTCCGGTACGAAAAGCTCATCGGCACGCGGGACGGGCGCGAGTTTGCCGCGCACGTGGACGAGTTTCCGCAAAACGACCTCAGCGCCGTCGTCGTCAACTTCGTCGACATCCTCGCGCACAGCCGCTCCGACTCCGACGTGCTCAAGGAGATCGCTCCGGACGAGCGGGCCTATCGCGCGCTTACCCGCACGTGGTTCGAACATTCGTGGCTCTACCAGGCCTTTCAGGAACTCGCCGCCGCCGATTGCACCATCGTGATCACCACCGACCACGGCGCCGTCCGAAGCCTCCACGCCACGAAGGTCATCGGGGATCGCGAGACCTCGACGGCGCTCCGCTACAAGTACGGACGAAACCTCAAGTGCGACTCGCGCCACGCCATCTTCGTCAAAGACCCGGAGCAATACGGGCTCCCGCGCACGAACATCAATACGAACTTCATCATCGCCAAGGAAGACTACTATTTCGTCTATCCGACGAACTACCACCACTACCTCAACCGCTATCGCGACACGATGCAGCACGGCGGCGCTTCGCTCGAAGAGATGATTCTGCCCGTCATCACGATGCGTCCGAAGCGATAGCCGCCGGAAGCCCGCCGCACGGCCGGAAGCCCGATGCCATGACGCCCACGCCGACGCCCGCCCTTCTCCACGGCCTTTTGCCCGCCGAGACGTCCTCGGCGGCGGAGACGCGCGCGCTCGGCGCGAGGCTGGCCGAGGCGTTCGGCCCCGGCCTGACGGTGGCCCTCTTCGGCGACCTCGGCGCGGGCAAGACGCAACTCGTCAAGGGCATCGCCTCGGCCTTCGGCGTGCCGCCGGAGGCGGTGAACAGCCCGACGTTCACGCTCGTCAACGAATACGCCGGACGCGCCTTCCCGATCTTCCACATCGACGCCTACCGCATCCGCGCCCTCGACGAGTTCTTCGAGTTCGGATATGAGGACTATTTCTTCGGCGAGGGCTTGTGCCTGATCGAGTGGCCGGAGCGCATCGCGCCGCTTTTGCCCGAGGATGCGCTCGGCCTGCGCCTGACCCACCTCGGCGGCGACCGGCGACGCATCGCGCCCGAGCGGGCGACGGAACCATGACCTTCGATGAAGCCTGCGCCTATCTGCTGGCGCTCCCGCGCTACGCGAAGTACGGCGACGCGGCGTATCGCCCGGGGCTCGCGCGCATCGAGGCGCTGACCGCCGCGATGGGACGCCCGCACGAGGCCTACGCGAGCGTGCACGTGGCCGGAACGAACGGCAAGGGCTCGACGGCTTCGATGCTTGCGGCCGTCGCCACGGCGGCGGGGCGGCGCGTCGGCCTCCACACCTCGCCCCACCTCTTCCGTCTCACCGAGCGCATGCGCCTCGACGGCGCGCCCGCCCCCGACGCCTGGCTCGCCGAAGCCGTGACGCGCTTCCGCCCGGCCATGGACCGCATCGCGCCAAGCTTCTTCGAGGCCGTCACCGCGCTGAGCTTCCTGTACTTCGCCGAGGCCGGCGTGGACCTCGCCGTGGTGGAGGTGGGCCTCGGCGGCCGCCTCGACGCGACGAACGTCCTCCGGCCCCGCCTTTGCGTCATCACCCACCTCGGCCACGACCACGGCGCGCTCCTCGGCGAGACGCTGCCGGAGATCGCCCGGGAGAAGGCGGGCATCGTCAAGCCCGGCGTGCCGGTGCTCGCCGGAACGGATCGTCCGGAGGCGCGCGCCGTCATCCGCGCGACGGCGGACGAACGCGGCGCGCCGTTTCACGACGTCACGGAGGAGGTGCGCCTGTGGGACGTCCGCCCCGCATACGACCACACCACGTTTCAGGCCCGCACCCCGGCGGGCGCGTACGACGACCTCCGGGTCGGGCTGCCGGGCGCGCACCAGGCCCGCAACGCCGCCCTCGCGCTCCGGGCCGCCGAGCTGCTCTTCGACGCCCGCCCGAACGCCGCCGATGCCGTGCGGGCGGGGCTGGGGGACGTGCGGGAGCTTGTCGGACTGCGCGGGCGGCTGGAGGTGCTCCGGACGGAGCCGATGATCGTCGCCGACGTGGCGCACAACGCCGACGGCCTCGCCGCCGCGCTCGCTTTCCTCCGCACCGTGCGCCCGAGCGGGGGAAGGCTGTACGTGCTCTTCGGCGTGATGCGCGACAAGGACCTCGGCCGTATGGCGCGCCTTCTCGCCGCCGCCGGAGCCACCGTCTTTCCCGTGCGCCTCGAGGGCGAACGCGCGCGGCCCGTCGCCGAACTGTCCGCCGAACTGCGCGCCCACGGCGTCGCCGTCGCCGAGGAAGGCGGCGTCGCGGGCGGCCTCGCCCGCTTTCGCACCCGCGCCCGCCCGAACGACGCCCTTCTCGTGACGGGTTCACACCTGTGCGTCGCGGCGTTGGGGCGTCACGCTGACGGACGCCCCTTGAGGTAGGGGAGGCATCGCGAAAACGACGAACGTGATCCCGGCCTCTTTGAACAGGCGCTCCCGTCGGAAAAGCGCTCCCACACGAACCCGCGCCGCTCGTCGCGGAGGCGGCGGCCGGTATGCGTGTCGGTGGCGGTCAGGGCCTCGGGCGTGCCGGCGAAGAGGATCCGGCCGCCTATTTCGCCCGAGGGCGAAATAGGCGTACTATATTGTGATTGTGTGGCTTGTATGGCAGCTTGCATCAGATGTGGTCTTTTTTGTCGAGATAAATGATAGACCTTGAGGATGCGTCGGATGTCGGTCGTGCGGGGATGGCCGCCCGGATGGGCCGGTGGAATCAAGGTCGATGAGGATCCACTGTTCTTCGGAGAGATCAGTCAAATATCGCTTCATCATAGCGAGCACAGGGGCCGGTAATATGATTTCCGGATCAAGTCTCGAGATCGAAGTTTCTTCTACATAATATGATGAGACCTTATCTTTGGCTTTAGAGGGTGACGAGACTTCTCTTGAGATTGTCCGGGAAATAATTTTGGATAAAATATCTGAGGTGTCATCTTCAAAAGGGCTAATGCTCAAAGCAGTAATTTCTTTCAATGGAGTCAAAAGAGAAATAACATTTGACGGCCCCGATTCTGTGGTCGTCAGTTTCGGTGTTTCGATTGCGCGAGTTTCCCCAAACGCAGTTAGTAATAACGACGTCATTGTTCGTTCTGCAACTTGTGCCCCAGTTCAAGTCGCATCACTGGCCCGGAAATAAGATGTGAGTTGCATGGTGATGTGGATAGATAATGTGTGGGGCGGATACTATGTGCACGAAACTGGATCCTTTATTGATTGCCGAACTCGGGAGTGAAGCAGCGAAGCGTGACCTTCGGGCGTACCGGCCGGGACTTTCGGATGCGGATGCTCGGTAGCACTCCCGGCGCCGGGCTACGATGAACTCACGCGAAGAGCGCGTCGAGGGCGAGCGTGAAGCCCGTCAGCATCGGCGAGACGACGGCGTCCCCGGCCTCGCGGCTCCGCTCCGCCGCCCGCACGTAGCCCCGGTCCGTCATCCGATAGACCTTCACCGTCTCCAGCTCCGGATCTACGATCCAGTATTCCGCCACCCCGCTCCGTTCGTAGAGCTTGCGTTTGCGCACCTCGTCGTGGCGGCGGTTGCCCTCGGAGAGCACCTCCACGATGAGGTCCGGCGCGCCCGTGATGCCGTGCTCGCCGATGCGGTCCGTGTGCTCTTTTGCCACGAAGAGGACATCGGGCTGCACGACGTCGATGTCGGAGAGGATCACGTCGATGGGGGCGACGAAAACCTCGCCCTGGTCGGCGTTTTGGAGATAGGCGGTCAGATAAAAGAACAGGCGTCCGACGAGCCTTTGATGTCGGGTGTTGGGAGCGGGAGCCACGTATTCTTCTCCGTCGATGATCTCATGGCGCTTCCCGTCCCCAGGGATGAGGAGGTAGTCTTCATAGGTGAATTTGACGGGAGGACGCTCGGTGATCATAGTCTTCGAGGGGCTTTTTCTTCACACACGCGCCGGGCCGCCGCGATGTTTCGCCGCGTCACGCCACCGTCTCGCCTTCTTCGGCCTCTTCTTCCGCATCGAGGAGGTCGTCCGGCTCGTCGTCGTCTCCGGCGAGGGCGTCCAGGTCCACGGTTCCGGGCGTTTCGGTGTCGGGAAGGCGGGTCGAGCGTTCGAGCTCTTCGCGGAGGTACCGAGCCGTGTGCGTGTCCGTTTCGGCGAGGGCTTCCGGCGTGCCTGCGAAGAGGATGCGCCCGCCCGCTTCGCCGCCGTCGGGGCCGAGGTCAACGACGTGGTCGGCCACCTTGACGACGTCCATGTTATGCTCGATCACGAGCACCGTGTTGCCCTTGTCGACGAGCGCCTGAAGGACGAGGAGGAGGTGGCGGATGTCTTCGAAGTGGAGGCCCGTGGTCGGCTCGTCGAGGAGGTAGAGCGTCGAGCCCGTGCCGGGGCGAGAGAGCTCGCGCGCGAGCTTGACGCGCTGCGCCTCGCCGCCGGAGATGGTGGTGGCCTGCTGCCCGAGGCGGATGTATCCGAGGCCCACCGAGTCGAGCGTGCGGAGCTTCCGCGCGATGCGCGGCACCTGCTCGAAGAAGGCGAGCGCCTCCTCGACGGTCATCTCGAGCACGTCGGCGATGTTCTTGCCCTTATACCGGACGTCGAGCGTCTCCGCGTTGTACCGCCGCCCCCGGCACGTCTCGCAGGCCACGTACACGTCCGGGAGGAAGTTCATCTCCAGCTTGACGATGCCCGCGCCCTTGCACGTCTCGCACCGCCCGCCCTTCACGTTGAACGAGAAGCGCCCCGCCTTATAGCCCCGGATCTTTGCTTCGGGAAGCTGCGCGAAGAGGTCGCGGATGTGGGTGAAGAGGCCGGTGTACGTGGCCGGGTTCGAGCGCGGCGTCCGCCCGATGGGGCTCTGGTCGATGTCGATGACCTTGTCGATGTGCTCCGTGCCTTCGATGCGGTCGTACGGGAGCGGGACCTTCCGCGCCTTGTGGAAACGGTTGGCCAGGATCGGGTAGAGCGTCTGGTTGATGAGGCTCGACTTGCCCGAGCCCGACACGCCGGTGACGCAGAGGAACGTGCCGAGCGGGAGCGTGAGGGGGTCGCCTTTGAGGTTGTGGCCGGTGGCGCCGTGGAGGACGAGGCGCGCGCCGTTGCCCGCGCGCCGCGCCTTCGGGACGGCGATGCGTTGCTCGCCCCGGAGGTACGCCGTCGTCAGGCTCGCGTATCCGTTGCGGGCCGGGGGCAACTCCGCCGGAGGGGCCGCGCCGAGGACGCGCCCGCCGTGCTCGCCCGCGCCGGGGCCGAGGTCCACCACGAAGTCCGCCGCCTCGATCATCTCCCGGTCGTGCTCGACCACGAGGACCGAGTTGTCGAGGTCGCGGAGCTGTTTGAGCGAGTCGATGAGGCGGTGGTTGTCGCGCGGGTGGAGGCCGATGGACGGCTCGTCGAGCACGTAGAGGACGCCCGTGAGCTGGGCGCCGATCTGCGTGGCGAGGCGGATGCGCTGGCTCTCGCCGCCGGAGAGCGTCCGCGCCGCGCGGTCGAGGTTGAGATAGCCCACCCCCACGTTGAGCATGAAGTCGAGCCGCTCGCGGATCTCCTTGACGATGGGCCGGGCGATGAGGGCCTGCCGGTCGGTGAACGTCACCTCGTCGAAGAAGCGCCGGAGCGAGACGAGGTCCATCGCCACGAGCTCGGCGATGTTTTTGCCGCCGATGCGGTAGGCGAGGCTCTCCGGCTTGAGCCGACCGCCGCCGCAGGCGCGGCACGGCATCGGGCGCATGTACGCCTCGGCCCACTTCCGCTGCCCCGCCGAGGTGCTGTGCGCGTGCGTGTGCCGGAGGTGGCCGTACACGCCGTCGAACCGGTGCTGGTAGCGCACCTCGCGGTTCTTGTACCGGTAGACGATGTCGAACTGCCGGTCGCCCGCGCCTTCGAGGAGGACGGCGAGGTGCTCCGGGTCGAGGCGTTCGAGCGGGGTGTCGAAGTCGAAGCCGTATGCCTCGGCGACGGCGCGGAGCTGGCTGAAGATCCACACGTCGCGCGGCTTGCCGAGCGGCGCGAGCCCACCCTCGGCGATGCTCTTCGACGGGTCGGGGACGACGAGCGCCGGGTCGATCTCGCGCTTCGCGCCGAGGCCGTTGCACACCGGGCACGCGCCGTAGGGCGAGTTGAACGAGAACGTGTTCGGCGAGGGCTCGTCGTACGATAGCCCGCTCTCGGGATCGAACAGGTGGCGGCTGAAGGTGTGGTCGGTCATCGCGCCGTCCGCGCCCATGACGGCGGCCGTGAGCACGCCCCCGCCCATGCCGAGCGCCGTCTCCACGGACCGGCTCACGCGCGGGCGCAACCCCGCCTTGATCACGAGCCGGTCCACCACCACCTCGATGTCGTGCGTCCGGTACCGGTCGATCTTCATCCCCCGCTCGATCTCCCGAAGCTCGCCGTCGATGCGGACGCGCTCGAACCCCTGCCGCGCGATCTGCTCGAAGAGCTCGCGATAATGCCCTTTCCGCCCCTTCACCACCGGCGCGAGGAGGATCACCCGCGCGCCTTCGGGGAAGGCGAGGATGCCGTCGATGATCTCGTCGTCGGACTGCTTCCGCATGGGCCGGCCGGAGACGTGCGAGTACGGCGTGCCCGCGCGGGCAAAGAGCAGGCGGAGGAAGTCGTAGATCTCGGTGACGGTGCCCACGGTCGAGCGCGGGTTGCGGCTGACGGTCTTTTGCTCGATGGCGATGACCGGGCTGAGGCCGTCGATGAAGTCCACGTCCGGGCGCTCCATCATGCCGAGGAACTGCCGGGCGTAGGCGCTCAGGCTCTCCATGTACCGCC
>JALSSK010000473.1 GCA_026984335.1 Rhodothermales bacterium | reverse complement strand
CTCATGGTCGGCAATTCGCTCAAGTCCGACGTCCTTCCCGTGATCGAAGCCGGCGGGCACGCGGTGCACATCCCCTATCACACGACGTGGATCCACGAGCACGTAGACGACGTGACGCCCTACCGCAACGCTTTCACCACGCTCGAACACATCGGGGAAGTGCCGGCGTACCTCGACCGGATGCGCCGCGAGCGAACGTGAGCGCCCGCCTCACCCTTCGAGATCGGTGACGAGTCCGATCTCGGCCAGCACCCCTTGCACCCGGAAGCATTCCTCGAACGTCCCCTCGAACACGGCGGCCTTGCCCTGCAGGTGGGCCTGCCACACCCTCGCCTCCGCCTCCGCCATGGTGCACCCGGTGGCCTTGATGAGTTGAAAGATGACCTCTTCGAAGGTGTGGATCTCGTCGTTGTACAGGATCACCCGCCACGGCGCATCGAGGCGTTCCTCGGTCTCCTCCGCCACCATCACCTCCACTTCAGGGGCGGCAGCCGGGTCCTCGGCGCACACGGGGGTCGTCTTCGGGAAAAGGGCGTCGTCGTGCTTCAACATGGGTCCGGGCTTCACGTCGTTGGTCCTCGGCTCTCCCGCTTCACGCCGACTGTGCGGCGACCGGCTCCAGGGCGATGTCAAAGTCTTCCATGACCTGATTGGCGAGCAACTTTTCGCAGGCTTCGCGCGCCACTCGTTCGGCCTCCGCCTCCTCGTCCGTGTCGATCCACATTTCCACGTACTTGCCCATCCGGACCTGATCGACGTCGTCGAAACCCAGGTTCTCGAGGGCATGATGAACGGCCTTGCCCTGCGGGTCGAGGATCGAGGGACGGAGCGTGATGCGGATGCCGGCTTTGTACATGACGAAGGGAGACGATGAGTTTCCGAAAGATCGGGGGCGCGACGGGTATTCGGCTCGCGATTCGCCTGAATATACGCCACGGAAGTAGATTTTATGCGGCTTCGCGGGGATTTCGCGCACGCAAGCTCACGCCTGTCCCCCCCCGGCCGCGTCGTCGATCGGCGTGCTCATGATGGCCCGAATCAGGTTGACGACGGCGCGCCCGATGCCGTGCAGGAGATACACCGAAAGGCTGATCAGCAGGCCGAACTGCTGGAAAAAGATCGTGAGCAAAAGCCCGAGTCCGTAGGCGGCGGACTTGCGCGGGTGCATGCGGATATACCGCGCCGTCGGCTTCGGGGGCGCGTCGAAGCGGATCGTCGTGATCATCAGTCCCGAGAGCACGATGATGATGGGCACGAGGATGGACAGGTTGTTCGGGCTGTACCGGCTGAACCAGGAGGCGTCTTCGACGGTGAGGATGAGCACCACGATGAAGATGGCCTGCACGGGGATGGGCAGTCCGGAAAAGTACTCTTTCTTCACCCCGCCGAAGCTGACGTTGAAGCGCGCCAGGCGCACGGCCCCGCAGAGCGCCGGAAGCGAGGCCACGAACAGGCCGAGGATGCCGAATTCCTTCAGCCCGAACACGTAGACCAGAAACGCCGGCGCGACGCCGAAGGAGACCACGTCG
>JALSSK010000472.1 GCA_026984335.1 Rhodothermales bacterium | reverse complement strand
ATCCGAATCTCAAGATCCTCTTCGTCTCGAGCCGCGTCTACGGCGGTTATGCGCCGCTGACGACCAACAACCCGGAGCCCTGGGCCTATGAGACGGGCTACTCCGTGAAATGGCTCATCGAGGCGCAGATCAATCAGATGAACGGAGGCGGCGTCGACCCCATCGCGGGCGACCTCGACTACAACACCGTCGCGCCGTGGATCGTGTGGGGGCCGTATTTCTGGGCGGATGGCCTCACGCCGAGAAACGACGGCCTGCTCGACGGCCTCTATGACGGGCTCTTCTGGGAGCGCGACGACTTCGAAGCGGACGGCTCGCACCCCGCCCCGGGGCTGGGCGAAGACGTCGTGCCCGGCAAGGGCGAAGACAAGATCTCCGACATCATGATGGGCTTCTTCAAGCGCACGCCCTATGCTCCGTGCTGGTTCGTCGAAGGCGGCGTGTGCGAGCGATGACGCAAACGTGGGAAGACGGCGCGAAACCAAGCCTGCCGCCGCGGCACTCAAAGATCGGGCGCTCCGGTATGCGTCCGGCCCGTGATCCTCTTCCCGATCCCTCCGATCTCTCATGAATGCCGCACACGACGAAGGCATCCTGAAGGATCTCGCGCTGCTCTACGTGGCGCTGGCGCACGGCTCCGACCGGCGGCTCGAAAACGCCGAACTGGAAGTGATCGCCGACCGGTTGCAGGCATGGCAGGACCGGGCCGCGAGCGAGACGGCTCTCGGCGCGATCAGGGCCGCGCTCGAAGCGTACGTAGGCGAGGCTTCACAGGCGCACATCGAACAGGCCGTCGCGCATCTCCGCGAGGCTTGTCCGGAGGAACAGCGCCGCGCCATGCTCGAAGACTTCGTAGCCATTGCCCGGGCCGACGACGTTTTTCTCTACGAGGAGGCGCGCTTCATCGAACGGCTGGCCGCGGCGTGGGACGTGCGCCTCTCTGCGGAGGACGGCGGGAGGCTCTGGAACATCCTGGATGCCGGGCGCGCCGGAGACTGGACGCCGCTGCACGACCTCGCCCTCGTGTACCTGGCCGTGGCGCATCAGCCGGATCGGGCCATCGCCGCGCCGGAGCGCGAGGCCATCGCGAAGAAGATCAAGGAGTGGCTCCCCGAGGCCCGTGAGGCGGACGTGGACGCCGTGGTGCGCGAGGCGCTCCGCGTCTATGCCGACGCTCGCGATGAGACGGCGGTGACGCGCGCCCTCGCCTCGCTCAAAAGCGCCGTCCCGTCCCATCAACGCGCCGCCCTCCTCGCCGACCTGCGCTACATCGCCTGCGCCGACGGCGTGATGCTGGTGGAGGAACGCGCGCTCATCGAGCGGATCGCCCACGCGCTCGGCCTCACGGAAAAGCCGAAAGCATGAACGCGCGCAAACGCAATGACGGCCCCGGGGCTCACTTCAGGAGGATCATGCGCCGGGTGCGTGTGAGCCCGCCCGCCTCCAGCCGGTAGAGGTAGACGCCGCCGGCCGCTCGGCCCGCCTCCCAGCGCGCCTGATGCACCCCCGCCGGAAGCACGCCCTCGACG
>JALSSK010000471.1 GCA_026984335.1 Rhodothermales bacterium | reverse complement strand
GAGGCGAAGCACGGGCAGCAGTCGGGCATGCGCCCCCACCGCGCGCGGCGGCTCCGTGAGGCGCTCGGGCTTCGGCTTCTTCGGCGGGAGGTGGCGGCGGACGTATTTGCGGAGCAACTCCCGCAGATCGCGCGCGCGGGCCCGCGTCAGGGCTTTCGCCTCCGGAAGCGACACCGCCGCCGGCTCCCCGGATGTCATGCCGGGCGCCCGGGCTTCTCCCGAAGGAGCCCGGTCCTCGGATGACGGGCGGCCCGGTTCGCCTTCGGACGCTTCTTCGATGCCGGGACCGGGTGTTCCGGCATCGGGCGTTCCGGCGCTTTCGGGGGCGGCCGAAGGGAGCCCGGGACCGGGAGCCTCGGACGTCGCCCCGGGGGGAGCGCCGGTGTTCGGAGCCGGAGAGCGGGGTGTTTCTTCGCGGGGCATGCGTTCGTAAAAGCGAATCCGCAGGGAATGTTCTCGCTTTTCCCGCCGACGAACGGGCGGCGGCGTTGTTTCGCGCGCTCCGGAGCGCGCGCCTTACCGGAAGCCCAGCCGCTCGGCTTCGGCGTGCATGCCCGCGATGACGTTGGCGATGTGCGCGTCGAGGTCGACGCCGAGCGCTTCGGCGCCCTTGCGGATGTCCTCGCGGCTGACGGCGGCGGCGAAGGCCTTGTCCTTCAGCTTTTTCTTGACCGACTTCGGCTTCATCCCTTCGAGCTTCGTCGGGCGCACGTAGGCCACGGCGGTGACGAAACCGGCCAGCTCGTCCACGGCGAAGAGGGTCTTCGCCAGGCGCGTCCGGCGCGGCACGCCCGTGTGTTCGGCATGGCCCAGAATGGCTTCGACGATCTCCTCCGGATAGCCCTTTTCCCGGAGCGCCTTCGCCCCTACGAACGGGTGTTCTTCGAGCGAAGGATGGCGCTCGTAGTCCATGTCGTGCAGCAGCCCGGCGATGCGCCAGGTCTGCTCGTCCTCACCGAAGAGCCGCGCATAGTGCGCCATGGCGGCCTCCACGGCGTACGCGTGGCGGCGCAGGCTCTCGGTCTTCGTCCATTCGTGAAAAAGCGCGAGGGCGTCGTCGTAGGTCGGCATGTCTCGGAGGGGCAGCGGGTGGGGAAGGCGGAATGACTCAGAAGATGTCGATGAGTTTCAACTCCCGGAGGTATTTCCGGGGATGGGTCCTGAAGTCCTCGACGAGGGCGTTGACGCCGTTGAGCGTGGAATCGAGCTTGAGGTAGAGGCCGTCGTCGTTGATGAGCCGTCCGAGCGAGCCCTCCCCCCGGTCGATCCGGGCGATGATGGCGTCGAGCGAGGCGGAGGTGGACTCGAAGGCGGCGAGGTTGCGGTCGAGGCGTGCGAGGACCCGGTTCAGGTTCTGAACGGCCACGCCGACGGAGTCGCCCTGCACGTCGATGAGCTCGTTCAGGGAGCCGGTGAGGGTGTCCGTGTGGGCGAGTATGTTCGAGAGGCGCTCTTCTTCGGCGCGGAAGAAGCGGTTGAACGCCGAGAGGCTGCCGCGTGCGGAGAGGAGGAGCTGCCGGAGGTCGCTCTCG
>JALSSK010000470.1 GCA_026984335.1 Rhodothermales bacterium | reverse complement strand
TGCGGGCGACGTCCGCCATGGCGGCGGCTTCGGTGCGCGTGCCCAGGCCGCCCCAGCCGGAGAGGAGCAGCCGGGCCTCCGGAAACCACCGCGCGAGCCGGATGCCCTCGACGAGGCGGGCCAGCGAGGCGCGACCGAGCTGGTCGTTCGGCGGGAGCGAAGCATCGTCCGAGACACCGCCGCCGAGCACGACGATCCACGTGAGCGAGTCGGAAAGGGCGGGGTCGAAGGGGGGATGCCGGTTTTCGAGGAGGCGGATGCCCAGATGCGGCACGGGCCAGACCGTGAGCGCGAACAGCAGCGCCGTGCCCAGGATCAGCGCCGCACGCCCCGCGCGAAGCCGCCTCCCACGCCAGACGAACACGAGCCCGGCCAGCAGGAGCCCGAGCACGACCGGCGTCGGCATCAGAAGGTCGGAGAGGATTTTTTTGACGAAAAACATGGACGATCGCGTTTGAACGTTAATGCGTTGAACGTTCAAACGTTTAACGTTTCAACGCCTCAATGCACGTAGCTCCCGGCGTTGACGTCGATGGTGCAGCCGGTGGCGTGGTCGGCGAGGCCGGAGGCGAAGAGCACGACGAAGGGCGCGACGTCCTCCGGTTCGGTGAGGCGGTTGAGCGCGAGGTCGTTCAGCACGGGGGCCTCCCCGTGCGTCTCGATGAAATCCCGTGCCATGTCCGTGCGGACCCAGCCGGGAGCCAGCGTGAAGGCGACGATGCCGTCTTTCCCGAAGCCGCGCGCGATGGAGCGGGTGAGCGCGACCATGCCGCCCTTCGAGGCGGCGTACGCCATATAGTCCGGCGTGTCGCCCCGGAAGGCGGCGCGGGAGGCGACGTTGACGATGCGTCCGCCGCCGTGCGCGCGGAAGTGGCCGATGGCGCGGCGGCACAGGTGCTCGGTCGCTTTCAGGTTGACGGCCATCGTGCGGTCCCAGTCGGCGGACCATTGCCGGGTGGGGGCGTCGAGCGGCATCTTCAGCGCGATGCCCGCATTGTTGACGAGCACGTGGAGGCGTCCGAAGGCGTCGCGTGCGTCGTCGAAGAGGCGTTCGCAGGCGGCGGTCCGGGCAAGGTCGGCTCCGAAGGCGCGGGCGCCGTGTCCGAGCGTTTCGGCGAGGGCTTCCGCCGCGTCGCGGTTGCGGTGATAATGGACGCCGACGGTTGCGCCCGAAGCCGCGAGCGCGACGGCGAGCGCCCGCCCGATACCCCGGCTCGCGCCCGTGACGAGGACGTTTCGCCCGGTCAGATCGATGTTCATGAGGAACGTGGAAGGAGGGGAGGGGAAAGGAAAAGGCAGGTCGTGGCGGCGGCGGAGCGCGCCCGGGGAGAATACGCGCCCTGGGAAGCGTATGCAAGAGCCGTCTCCCGCCGGAGAAAGGCGGGTGGAGAGAGGTCGGCGTGGGGACGGGTCAGCGAGGCGGACGCCGGCTGGAGACGGTCATTGCTCGGAGCGCCACGGGTTGTGGCATGCTTCTTTGATGCAGTGGAACATCCAGTAGAGACCGAAGATCGCGCCGAAACCGAGGGCCACGTAAATCACCACTTCCGAGGCTTCGGCCCACGTAAAAGCGCCGAACATCACCATGCCGCTCCCGAGCACCACACTAAAGACAGCAATTGTCGCGAAGGCCACTACGAGCAGGGCAAAGTTGTCCAGGAACCAGTCCCACACGGGTGAACGGTGATCGTGCATTGACTCTTGACTCACGTTATACCCCTCCATGCTCAAAGCAATTGTCGTAAACGAGATCCACCCCGTTTATCAGGCATTCCAGCATAAAGAGTATACGGGAATTCCCCACAAAGTCAAGGGGTTACGGTGTGCGTGGTGGAGATAATGTCGGCGTGGGCGGCGGTGGCTTAAGCATCTTTGTGCGAAAAGGGGACAACATGTGCGGGCTTTGAGACGTTATATGCGTTCGAGCATCGAAGCCGACGCGGGCGGCGTCACATGGAGTCCCGGATCATGATCCCGAAGGAGCTTTTCAAAAAAATACGACAGATCGAGATTCGCACGAAAGGGCTCGTGCACGACGTCTTCGGCGGGGAGTACCACTCGGCGTTCAAAGGACAGGGCATCGAGTTCTCCGAGGTGCGCCCCTATCAGGTGGGCGACGACGTGCGGAGCATCGACTGGAACGTCTCGGCGCGGACGGGGGAGACCTTCGTCAAGATCTTCGAGGAGGAGCGCGAGCAGACGCTGATGCTGCTCGTGGACGTGTCGGGGTCGGAGGATTTTGGGTCGAAGGGGAAATTCAAACGTGAAGTCGCCGCAGAGATCTGCGCGGTCGCCGCTTTCAGCGCCATCCAGAACAACGACAAGGTAGGTTTGCTTCTCTTCTCCGACGAGATCGAGCTTTTCGTGCCGCCGAAGAAGGGTCGCCGCCACGTGCTCCGGCTCATCCGGGATCTCTTCGCGCATGAACCCCGCTCCCGTCGGACGAGCCTCTCGGCGGCGCTCAACCACGCGCTCCACGTGCTCCGCCGCCGTTCCATCGTCCTCATCATCAGCGACTTCCTCGACGACGACTATGAGGCCCCGCTCCGCGCCGTGGCCAAACGGCACGACACCGTGGCGATCCATCTCCAGGATCCGCGCGAGGAGGAATGGCCTTCGTTGGGGCTGATCGAGTTGACGGACCCGGAAACGGGCGAGACGGTCTTGCTCGACACGAGCAGCCGTCAGGCGCGTCGGGCCTTCGCCGAGGACGCTTATGCCCGGCAGGTCGCCATCGAAGAACTTTTGCGCCGTCTCCGCGTGGACCGGGTGCCCATCCGCACCGACGAGAGCTACGTGGAGCCCTTGATCCGTTTCTTTCGACAGCGCAACCGAAAGGCTTGATGAGGACCCGCCGTTTTTCTTTCCGCATGAGGCGCTTCGGAGGCAGGGCCCGGGCGTGCCTGGCGCTCGTCTTCTGCCTGAGCGCGGGTTCGGCGCACGGGCAACGCGTGACGGCCTCGGTGTCGGCGGATTCGGTCACGGTGGGACAGCGTTTCTTCCTTACGCTCCTCGTGGACCACGCCGCAGCCGAGCGCCCCGTCTTTCCCGACGAAGCCCCCGCCGAGATCGATACGAGCACGGGCCACGCGCGCCTCGGCGACCTGGAGATCCTCGCGCGGGCGGCGCACGCTACCCGGCCTCTCGGCGAACGGTTCCTCCGGGACAGCCTCGTCTATGAGGTCGTCACCTTTGCGCTCGACACGGCTTTCGTCCCCCCGATTCCGGTGCATTTTACCGCCGATGCCGATACGTCGTCGGCGGCCTCGGAGCCGCTCTTCGTGCCGGTGATCTCGCTTGTCCCCGCCGACGCGCAGGACATCCGCGACCTCGCGCCGCCGGCCGAGTTCCCGCGCCCGATGTGGGCGTGGGTGTTGCTCGGGGCGGTCGTGCTCATGCTGGCGGCGCTGGCCCTGTATTATCGCCGGTCCCGAGCGCCGGAGGAGCCGCCGGCCGTGGCTCCCGCGCCGGTCCCGCCCGCGTCGCCGTATCAGGAGGCCGTCGAGCGTCTGCGACGGCTGGAGACCCGCGATCTCGGAGAGGCGAAGCCCTTCTTCGTGGAGCTTTCCGAGACGCTTCGCACGTACCTCTCGCGGCGGCTCGGCGTCTCGGCGCTGGAGGAGACGACGAGCGAACTGGTGTATGACCTGAAACGCTATGCCGAGCGGGGGCAGGTGCCGGAGACGGTCGTCGCGGAGGTGCACGCCGTGCTGTCGCTGGCCGACTTCGTGAAGTTTGCCGATGCCCGCCCGCCCGCGCCTCGGGGGCGGGAGGCCCTCGCCCGCGCCCGCGCGGCGGTGCAGACCGTCGAGACGCGCTGGGCGACGCCGCCCGAGCGGATGACCGGAGCGAGCGAGCCGCCGGGCGCGACACCTCCTGCGGGCGCGACGCCGCCTGCGGGGGGGGATGCCTTGCCTGCGCGTCCGGACGCCGCGCCCGAATCCCCGCCGAAGCGCCGTCTCCGGCCCGCCGGCCTCGCGCTTGCGCTCGTCGGGGCGGCGACGGCGGTGTATGGAGGCCTCGTCAACCTCCCGCCGCTGGCGCTGGCCTTCGTCTATGCGCTTGCGGCCCGGCGGCTCGCGCCGCGCTCGCGCCGCCCGCTGGCGGACACGCTTGGGATTCAGGCGGGGCTGTACACGTGGCTCCTCGCGGGCTACGTCCTCGCGCCCGAAGGGGTGGCCGAGCCGTGGGTGGCGAGCGCCTTCGTGCTGGCCGTCGTGGCGGGGTTGGGCTGGCTGATGATGCGTCCGGGGTGGCTGCCGGCGCTCGCGCTCGGCCTCGTGCACGCGCTCGCACTGGCGCTGGATGCGCCGGGACTGTTCGAGGGGCCGTGGGGCAGCCCGGCGCACCGCGCCCTCACCGTCGAGGCCGTGCTTCGTCTCGCCGCGCTCGTGACGATGGCGCTCGGCGTACGGGCCGTACGCGCGAAAGACGACGCCTCCGTCCCCCCCGGCCCCCGAACCTCACGAACATGATGCCGCACGTTCCATTCACCGACGCCCTCGTCGAACGCCTGGCGCGCGCCCGCAGCGTCGCGGTGCTCACCGGCGCAGGCATCAGCGCCGAGAGCGGCATCGCCACGTTCCGCGATCCCGGCGGGATCTGGGAGCGGTTCCGGCCGGAGGAGCTGGCGAACGTGCGCGCGTTCCTCCGCAACCCCGAACTCGTGCAGGCATGGTACGCGCACCGCCGCGCCCTCGTCGCGGAGGCGGAGCCGAACGCCGGCCACCTGGCCCTCGCCGAACTCGAAACGCTGATCCCGGATTTTACCCTCATCACGCAGAACGTGGACGACCTGCACCGCCGCGCCGGGAGCCGCAACGTCGTCGAACTGCACGGCAACCTGACCCGGAGCTCTTGCATCGACTGCCGCCGCCCCGCCGCGGAAGCCGACCTGAGGATGCTCGCCTCGGGCGAGCCCGCGCGTTGCCCGGACTGTGGCGGCTATCTCCGCCCGGACGTGGTGTGGTTCGGGGAAATGCTTCCGGTGGAGGCGCTCGAGACGGCGCATGAGGCCGCGCGAAGGGCCGACGTTTTTTTGAGCATCGGGACGAGCGCGGTCGTCTATCCGGCAGCGGAGATCCCGCGCCTCGCCCGCGAGCAGGGCGCGTACGTGGCGGAGGTCAACGTTGCGCCGAGCGCCATCGCCGGGGACGTGGACGAGGTGGCGCTCGGACCGGCGGGGACGGTCTTGCCCCGGCTTGCGGCGGCCGTCCGGGCACGGAGATAAAGAGTTGAACGATAAAAAGTTAGAGGCCGTATGGAACGAAGAACGTTCGGGAGACTTCCGCGTTTATGCGTGAGCGAACGGCGGGCGGACGCCCGGAGGGATCGCGCCGAGGGCGCGCTTCGGAGCGCCGGAAGGAACCTGAGATAAACGGTTGAGCGACATGGCGTTTGCGGAACCCGGATGGTTGTGGTTGATGATCCTCGTCCCCGTGGTGGGGGTTTGGACGTGGCGACGCGCGCGCCGGGAGGGCGGGCTCCGTTTCAGCAACGTGGCCTCGGCGCAGGCGGCTCCGAAGACGCTGTGGGCACGCATGGGCCTGCTCCCGCCGCTGCTGAGGATGGGCGCGCTCGCGCTCGGCATCCTCGCGCTGGCGCGCCCGCAGGAACGCAACGTCACGCGCGAGCGCTTCGCCGAGGGCGTCGACATCATGATGGTGCTCGACACCTCCACCTCGATGCGCGCGCAGGACTTCCACCCGAACCGCTTCGAAGCCGCCCGACAGGTGGGCGAGGAGTTCATACGGGGGCGCGTCTCGGACCGCGTAGGGCTCGTCGTCTTCGCCGCGAAAGCGTACACGCAGGCCCCGCTCACGCTCGACTACGACTTCCTCCTCTCGATGCTTCGTGAAGTCGAGGTCGGCGTGATCGAGGACGGCACGGCCATCGGCACGGCCCTCGCGATGGCCGTCAACCGGCTGAAGGACACCGAGGCCAAGAGCAAGGTGGTCATCCTCCTCACCGACGGGCAGAACAACCGGGGCGAACTCAGCCCCGAGACCGCCGCCGAGGTGGCCGCCACGATGGGCGTGCGCGTCTATGCCATCGGCGTCGGCGCGGAGGGCGAGGCGCCCTTCGTCGTCGATCACCCCTTCGCCGGACGGCAGCGACGCATGGTGCCCGTCGAGATCGACGAACAGATGCTGCAGGCCATAGCCGACAAAACCGGCGGGAAATATTTCCGCGCCACCAATAACGAAGCCTTACGGGAGATTTACCGCGAGATCGGAGAGCTGGAGAAGACAAAGATCGAAGAGCGGACGTACACCGACTACGACGAGCGTTATGCGTCCTTCCTCTGGCCCGCTTTCGGATTGCTCCTGCTCGAATTGCTCTTGACGAACACCCGGCTCCGGCGGCTTCCGTAAGCCTTTCCGCCGACCCCAAACTTTTGCGACGACCTCATGGACTGGCTTCATCCGACGTACTTATGGGCCCTCGCGGCGGCGCCGTTGGCGGCGGCGCTTTTCCTGTGGGCGGCGTGGCGGCGGCGCGAGGCGTTCCGGCGGCTCGGCGACCTCGACCTCGTGATGCGGCTGACCTCGGTGAGCGCGCGCCGGCGGCGCTGGAAGGGCGCCGTCGTCGTGCTCGGCGTGTTCTTCATGGCCGTGGCGCTGGCCGGACCCCGCTTCGGCTCCCGGCTCCGCGAGGTCAAGCGAGAAGGCGTGGACCTCGTCATCGCCCTCGACGTGTCCCTCTCGATGCAGGCGCAAGACGTGGCCCCGAACCGGCTCGAGCGCGCCAGGAACGAGATCAAGAAGATGCTCGACGAGCTCCGGGGCGACCGTGTGGGGCTGGTCGTTTTCGCGGGCGATGCCTTCATTCAATGCCCGCTCACCACCGACTACGGCGCGGTCCGGCTTTTCCTCGACGTGGCCGACCCCTCGCTCATCCCCACCCCCGGCACCGACTTCGGCGCGGCGCTCCGCATGGCGCTCAAGGCGTTCAAGGCGCCGGCCGAGGACGCCGAAGAGAAGCGCACGCGCGCCCTCCTCTTCGTCTCCGACGGTGAGAACCACACGGCCGGGATCGAAGAGATCCTCGAGCAGGCTCGGAAAGAGAACGTCGTGATCTTCGCGGCGGGGGTGGGAGAGACCGAGGGCACGCTCATCCCCGTCTACCGGAACGGTCGCAGGGTCGATTACAAGAAGGACCGCGAGGGGCGCGTCGTGACGACGAAACTGGAGGAGGACGCCCTGCAAAAACTGGCCGAAGGCGGGGCGTACTTCCGCATTGCGCGTACGTCGAGTTCGCTCTCGAAACTATCCACTGCGCTCGAACGGATGGACAAGACGACGTTCGGA
>JALSSK010000469.1 GCA_026984335.1 Rhodothermales bacterium | reverse complement strand
GTACGTCCCTTCGGGCAGCGCGCCCGCGTCGAGGAGGTAGCGCCCGTTGCCGAGCGCTTTCATCGTGTACGGGAACCGTTCGCCGTCCGGGGCCGTGACTTCGACCTCGACGGAGGCGTCCTCGACGGGGTTGAGGCTCTCGTCGTAGACCTGGCCGGTGAAGGTGACGGCCTCCCCGCCGCCGAAGAGGTTTTCGACGGGTTGCACGCGGACGAGCCGGGTGTCTTCCCGCGTGGCGACCCACTGGATCAGGTTCTCCAGAAGGGCGGGCCAGAAAGGAGCCGCCGCGTCGAGGGCTTCGGGCACGTTCTTCCATCGCCAGGTGTCGGCTCCGAGGAGCGCCGCCGACCGGCTCTTGCCGCGCTTGCGCACGACCAGCAACGGGTCGCTCAGCGGCACGCCGCGCACCTCGACGGTGGCCAGGACGCGCGCGTCGGGGGCCGGCTGCCAGCGACTCTCGCCGTAGACGAGCGGCGGCAAACGCCGGAGCATCGGCAGCGGCACGTCCGGCACGTCGAGGATGGGGTGATGCGCGCCCTGCGGCGTAGGTGCGAAGACCGCCTCGACGAAGCTGCGCCGGATCACGCGGGGCACGGCAGGCAGAAGATCCGCGAACCGGTTCTGAAGGGTCCGGAGGTCGGTCTGGCGGCTGAGGAGGAAGAGGAGCGGCACGCCGCTTTCCGCTGCCTGTGTCACACGCTCGATCACGGCGGCGTCGGCTTCGGGGCCGGGATAACCGGCAAGCAGGATGAGGTCGAAGTCGTCGAAGCTCGGCGGCGGCGTCCCGCCATAGAACGCTCCCCGGCTCTTCTGGACGAAGACGCGCACTTCCGTATGCGCATCCGTGTCGAGGAGTTGGCGGAGCGCGGCAAGGTCGGGCCCTGGCGCCGGAGCGAGCACGAGGAGGCGGCGCTTGTTCTTGAGCACCCGCACCGTGAACGTCTCGGCATTGTTGCGGTGCGTCGCCTCGCCCGGCAGTTGCGAGACGCTTACCCGAAGCCGGTGCAGCCCCTCCGTCTCCGGCGTATAGCTCAGGTCCACCGGGATCTCTGCCGTCCCCCGGGGCAGCTCGACGGTCCGGGTCGCGAGCGTCCGCCCGCGCTCGGAGAGGGTCACCGTCACACGCTCCCCGGGATAGTCCTCCACCCGCAGCCCGACCTGCACCGGAAGCTCGGTGTCCACGTAGGCGATCTCGTTCGTCGTGATGCGTCGGACCTGAATGTCGCGGCGGGCGGTCGTGTCGCCGACGGCGACGGTGTAGATGGGGACGGGATAACGCTCGGCGAGGTAGAGGGGATTGCGGCCCGTGTTGTACTGTCCGTCGGAGAGGAGGACCACCCCCCGCAGATTTTCGTCTTTGAGGGCGTCGCGGACGTAGTCGAGCGCGCGGGAGATGTTCGTGCGCGCCCCCTCGAAGGCGAGCGAGTCGAGGCGGTCGGCGGGCAACGGCTCGACGTCGCTGCTGAAGGCGAAGACCCTCATCGTGCCGCCGAGGTCCTCGCGGGGCAGTTGCCGGAGCGCTTCGCGGACGGTTGCGGGCAGGTCGAGG
>JALSSK010000468.1 GCA_026984335.1 Rhodothermales bacterium | reverse complement strand
GAAGGTCGCAAGCATGCAAACCCATACGAACAGGGCTATTCGGGTCGTTCTGGCGGACGATCATCCGCTGATGCGCTCCGGCATACGCAACCTCCTGGAGGCGGAGCCGGACATCCACGTCGTCGGAGAGGCGGCCAACGGTGCGGAGGCGCTTCGTCTGGTCGAAGCCGTCCGGCCCGACGTGCTGTTGCTCGACATGGAAATGCCCGGTATGTCGGGCGTCGAGGTGGCGCGGAAGATTCGGGCGCTCGCGCTGCCGGTGTATGTGCTGGCGCTTTCCGCCTATGACGACAAGGCGTACGTGAGCGGGCTTCTGGAGAGCGGAGCTTCCGGATACATCACCAAAGAGAAGCCCCCCCAGGTCATCATCGAGGCCGTGCGCGCCGTGGCGCACGGCGAGGGACGCTGGTTCATTCAGCCCGTGATGAGGGCTTCGAAAACGTTCCCCGTCTCCTTGCGGGAACAGGACGTTCTCAAACTCATGGCGCGCGGCTGCTCCAATCAGGAGATCAGTGAGCAACTCTTCATCTCTGAAAACACCGTGCGGAACCACGTCGCCAACATCTACAGCAAGCTCGGCGTCAAAAGCTGGCGGGAAGCGGTTGCCTGGGCCTGGCAGAGTGGTATGATGGACGGAGAATGAGCGCGCGTCGTGCGTCGCGGGCGCTTTCGGAGAGGCCCAACCGGACGAGGGATCCCGGGGGACGAGTCGCCGCCGTTCCATTCGGCCCGGTTGTATGCTATGAGGCCGTTGCGTTAGATTATACGCCGTGCAAACGGATCAGGTACCTCCTCTAAACGTCCTTTCGCGTGTTCCGGCGCTTTCGGGGATTCCTAAACCCGGGGTGTGAAGAAGTCCCTCCCCGCTCGATTGCGTTCGGTCGCCTTCCGGGGACATCAACGGAAGGCGTGCGTTTCCCGAGAGCGATGACCTGAGGGGTATTCAGGTGACTTCGTTTTGGAGCAGCCGGAAGTGGAAGCCCATAGTTTTGCGTCGAGCAGTAAGATAGTAGTCCTCACGACGCCCGGGCGAGTCGGACCAATCCCTGTCTGCTTCGAATGAAGAGTGTCCCCGTTGGAGGCCGGCATTTTCCGAAGACGGAGCGGCCCGGACGGATGAAGGTGATCGTTCCCGTCGCGGGGGATCATGGAGCAGGGAGGGCGCCCGAACCGAGCCACGAAGCGGCGCTTCCGCACCGCTATCTGCATCTCCGGGATTCATGGGCACATGGAGCGCAGGCGCGGGTTGCGCACGCCTGGAGTTCATGACGCTGGTACATCAATACTAGGCCTTTCCACACAGGGTGCTCAGGGTTAGTAGACCAACCCTGGCAGGCAATAGACGCATTGTATCGGGGAGATTGAAGGCGCAAGGCTAATGCATTCACGCCGCCGCGTGGTAAAATGCCGTCGACCATTGATCGCCCACTCCAAATCAATGTGATTGAAATGATGCACCCTTATCTCACGCTCACCCCGAAGCCCACCCGGATGTGGGCAGCATGCCTGTTCGTACTCCTCGTCAGCGGATGTGATCTGTTTCAGCAGGACGACTCCGCCCCGCGTTTCCTCAATCTCGAAAGCCAACCGGTCGATGCTCCGGCTTCCCTTTCCGTTGCGGCGGGACCGGCGACCCTCACGGCCGTTCCCTTCCTCGTCGTCCCAACGGGCGGAGCGTCCGGAGGAGACCTCTTCTATCTCCCGGTGGACGTGCCGGAGGGAGGGGTCTTTTCGGCCTCGCTTCTCGGAAAGTATGAAGGCCGCGAAGGAAGTCTTGTCCGCATCTTCCACGTCGGGCTTCCGGGCGAGAGGATGCGTCTGGAAGTCGATTTCGATGCATGGGACGTCCGGACGGCGACGGTGGAATGCGTCGACCGGGGCGTTCTCCGCTACCGAAAACGAGGCGTGTCCCTCGAAGCCGGCGGACGGGGCGGATTGCTGGGGGGAGAGGTGACGAGGGGGCCTTCCTCGATCCACTTCGAGTACATCGAGGTCAATGGCGAGGTCATCGTAAAGGTGTACGTCGATTATGAGGAGAATGGCGGGGGGACGCAATCCGCGACCCGTCAACCTGCCGCCACCCGCTTTACCCCGGCCGCACCGGGTGCGGGAACCTTCGCGTGCACGCACATCGGCATCTTCCCGGAACAGTCGCTGAAGCCTTCCCTTTCGGTCGACGCCGTACGCCTGGGCGGCAACGGGATTCAACCCGTCACGTTGCTGAAGCGTGCTTTCGGTCCCGGGCGAGGGGTCCCTTACGAGTTGGCCGCGGGATCTGAGTGACCATGATCTTTTCTGCGCCATGGACCCGGCAGGATGCTTCGTCCGAACTCATCTGTCCGGCAGGCACCGCAGGTACGTGGATGAAGCCGATTTTCCTGCCGGGTCAGTGGCGCGTTCTCTTGCAGACCTTCCGTGAGACGAGAGAACGGATGCATTTCGACCGTTCACGCAAAAAGTGAGGAGGGGATGGACGCGAAGCGGCAAGATACCGACCTCGGAAGACACATTCGCATTCTGTCGGAAAAGGCGTGGGGCCCCTCCGGTCGGGTGCATCTGATCGGCAAAGACGAACGCCTCGCGACGGCGCTCGAAAAGTTGGCCCGTTTTGCGCGGGTGGAGCGCACGGTGCTTCTCACGGGAGAAAGCGGGGTCGGGAAAGAGCTCTTTGCGCGGGCGCTCTATCTGCTGAGCCCGCGCAACGGTAAGCCCTTCCTGAGCGTCAATTGCGCGCAGTATCAGAACGAGGAATTGTTGGTGAGCGAGCTCTTCGGGCATCGCAAGGGAAGCTTCACCGGCGCGGCGAGCGATCACCGGGGGCTCTTCGAAGGGGCCGACGGCGGCATCGTCTTCCTCGATGAAGTGGGGGAGCTCTCTCCCCGCGCGCAGGCGATGTTGCTGCGCGTGCTGAGCGAAGGCGAAATCAAGCCTCTCGGCGAAAACCGGGTGCGGCGGGTCGATGTGTGCGTGGTGGCGGCGACGAACCGGCCCCTCAAGAAGATGATCGCTGAAAACACGTTTCGCGAAGACCTGTATTTTCGCCTGCGCTACCTCCACATACGGATCCCGCCTCTCCGGGATCGCGGCGACGATTGGCGCTTGATCGTCGATCATTATCTCCTGGAGATGAACCGGAAGCGCCGGACGCAGAAACGGTTCTCCGAGGCCGCCCTGAACGTGCTGGGAGCCTATCACTGGCCCGGCAACATACGGGAGGTCAAGAGCATTATCGACATCGCATATTGCCTCGCCGAAGAGGACCGCATCGAGCCGGAGCACTTCGAAGATTATCTGGACGCGCCGGCGCAGCGCGTCGCCGCGCGGGCCGAGCCGGAAGGCGTCATGCGCCGGTACGCGCGGATGCAAAACGAGGGCGGGGACTTCTGGAGCGTCGTGCGTGAACCCTTTCTGAACCGGGAGTTGAACCGCGCTGAGGTGAAAGCGATCGTCGCGCGGGGGCTTGCCGACGCACAAGGCAGTTATAAAAAGATGCTGCGGATCTTCCGGGTGCAACAGGACGATTACCTGAAGTTCATGGATTTTCTTCGACACCACCGGCTCAAGCCGGAGAAACCCCATACCGCAAAGGAGACTTTTCGCTCCGAGCTCTCCGGTGATTCGACCCGGGAAGGCGCTCGCCGGGAGCTTGCCTGAACGCCGGGAGAGCATGGAAGCGTTTGGTCCGGCGCTCATCCGGAACGACGAGGGGTTCGGAACCTATGCGGTCCGAACCCCTCGTCTTCGACGTTCGTGGAGCGTCAGGCCTTGGACGACCGACGGGAAAACCTACCAGTCTTCGCCTTGCCACCAGTCGTTCCCGGTTCCGCCGGCGACGTTCTGCAGATCTTCGTCCGACAGTTCCGATTCCTCGAGGTTTTCCACGAAATCTTTCTTTTCCTCCTGCCGGTCGTGGCCCTTGGGATGGTCGCTCATGATGCACCTCATGTGATGGTTGCGTGTGGATTGTGGGTGGGAAAAGGGGTTTATCCCGACTCCCGTATTCTCGGTCAGAGTGCGCGCTTTCGGGCGAGCCCGACGAAGGGGGCGCCCGCGCCTCCGGCCACATACTCTAGGGTTTGCATGTTCAATGCTCCATCGACGCCTCCGGGATCGGGGAGCACGATGGTCAGATCGGCGCCCTCATTCTCGACGAAACGGATGTTGAAGTGAACGGGCAGGATCAAGTCGAACTCCCTTTCCAGCGTCGCCCTCGCATCTCGGAGCAGCGCGGCTCGGAAGGCCGGGTCGGTGACGGCGCGCCGGATCACGTAGCAGTAGACGTCGCGCGCCTCCTCTTCGGAAAGGGGAAGGGGTTCCTGCATGGGTTCATCGGATGAGACGTGAGGGGGGGCAGGGTCGGGCATGGCGTGAGGGGTCTTGTGCGGCATCCAGGACGAAACAAACCGCCGCTTTTCTGAGCTCTTTCCACGACTCCTCTCCAAGCCCCAATCCCCCCGCCACGCGTTCGAAGGCTTCGTCGGGAAGGCTGAGCATGGTCGAGGGGTCCGGGAGTTGCTCGGCGGCTTCCGGCGCCGGTTCGCCGAAGAGGCTCGGGGACGCCGCCGCCGGCCGGAAAAGGAGCCGCAGGAGCGCCTCGAACTGGTGCGAGGTGCGGGAGGCCGGGATGCCGGAAGGAGTGTCGAGACCGGGAGGGAGGACGCCGGACATGGTTTTGCCGAGTCGGGTGAGATTTTTTCGGAAGGCATTTCAAACACTGTGCCCGTCCGTTTCAATCGATGAATACGGCTGAAAAGAAGGATCTGAGCCCGGATAGGAAGGACGGGATAGATGGGCGGTTCTATTAGGGAACGGCGGGTAGAGATCGGGTTCCAGGCACGGAAAGCGGCTGTCGTTACGGAGCGCGGACCGCCGGGAAATTGGAGGCATGAATCTAGCCGGTCGAGCGCCGGCTCTATCGGCTTTGCGCGGGAACCCGTGAAAGGAAGCCGTCACGGCGCATTTGTTCTTCCGGGCTTCCCTTGGCATAGGCTTTGACCCATGGTGAGTGCCTCTCTCTATTCATGCGGCAACGGCAATGATCGGTGGAAGGAATGACGGGAGCGGGGCGTGCGGCGGTGTCTGTCGAAAGGAGATAAGGACCATGTCGAGCACTCGAATAACGTTTGGACCCTTCAGGAAATGGGCGGGGGTCGCGGTTCTGGCGGTCTTCGGCGTGATTGGCAACCGGCCGGCGCTTGCACAGCAAATGAAAGAAGGAATCGGGCTGGCCGAGGTGGTCCGGCTGACGCTTGAGCAGAACTACACCATACGTATCCAGGACGAACAGACGCGCATCAGTGAGGGGGGCGTGTTGGCGGCCGCGGGCGTTTTTGATCCCCTGTTCAACGCCTCTCTGGTGGGGGGACATCAGGAGACGCCCTTTACCGAGGCGCAACGACAGTTGACCGGGAACGCCCTCTCGAAGAGCAGCCTGACGACCTATCGCCTGGGTCTGAGCAAACGGTTCCGTTCCGGCATGATCCTGAGCCCCGGCGTGGAGGTGGCGCGCACGCAGGCGCTTGGGACGGGGACGCCCGCCGTGATTCAGACGAGGGCCAGTCTCGTTCTCCGTGTGCCGCTGCTTCGCGGCCGTGGCGCGAACGCCTCGGCGGCGCGCTTCGATGCGGCGCAGGACCAACTCACGGCCGGCGAACTCACGCTTCGCCACACGACGGCGCGCAGCTTATTGGAGGCCGTTTACGCCTATTGGAATTATCTCGCCGCCCGAAAGAGGCTCGACATCCTGAAGGAGACCGAGACGAGGGCGCGCGGGCTCCTGACCGATACCCGGGCGCTCGTCGAAGGGGGCGAACGCCCGGTCGCGGACCTCGATCAGCTCCGGGCCAACCTGGCCGACAAAATAACGGCGCGCATCAATGGCGAGCAGCAGTTGTACGAAGCCCGTCAGTCGCTGGGTCTGGCGCTGGGCCTGCCTTTCGAGCAGTTCGATCGGATTCCCGAACCATCCGAAGATTTCCCCGGCGTGGAGGGAGAGACGGCGTCGTTGCCGTCGCGGGAAACGCTCACGAAGTATGCTTTCGCGCACCGTCGGGATTTGCGGAGTGCGCGGAAGATCGAAGAAGCGGCGCTGAGCCTCTTCAAGGCCTATCGGAGCGAGGCGCGCCCCCAGTTTGATCTGCAAGTCGACCTCGGGTATACCGGACTGAGCGAGAACGGGGCGTTTCGGGCGTATCTGCCTCCGCTGGGGCAGAACGACGCCGGCGGGCCCAGCGCTACGGTGTCGCTGGTCTACAGTCTGCCCACGGGCAATCGCAGCGCTCGAGGGGTGCGTCTTCAGCAAGAAGCCACCTATGCGCAACGTCGCATGGCCGCCGACGACCTGATGCGGAAGATCAGTTCCGGGGTGGCGGTGGCCCGTGAGGCGCTCCGGAAAAGCGCCGCAGAGCTGAGCCGGGCGCACGAGGCGGTGACGCTTTATCGCACGGCCGTGGAACACGAAAAGAAAAAGCTCCACCTGGGGATGTCCACACTCTTCGACGTGACCCTCGTCGAGGATCGGATGACCAACGCGCTGCTGGCCGAAGTGAACGCGCAGGTGCGTTATGCGCGCGCGCTGGGGCGTCTGCGCTTCGAGACCGGCGCCCTGCTCGTCGAAGACGGAGGGACCGAGGCTCAGGTGCGCGCGCTTACCAGCTTCCCCCTTCAATGATGCGAGGGCCTTCTTCTTCGTTCGAACCGTAAAACCCAAAGGATCATGCGCAAAAGCGTCTTTCGAAAGGTTTCCATTGAACGTCTCTCTTCGCCGGAGCAACTGGATCAGCTGATGCAGGTGACCACCTCTCGGGGCTGGATCGCGCTGGCGGCCATGGGCGGGCTGCTGATGGCGGCCGTCATCTGGGGCTTCTTTGGCAACGTGCCCACGCGGGTGCAGGGAATGGGCGTGCTCATCCGGACGGGCGGCGTCTACGACGTCGTGCCGCTGGCCTCCGGACAGATGACCGACATCGCCGTGCGGCCCGGCGATCTGGTGCGGGAAGGGCAGGTGGTGGCCCGCATCGATCAGCCCGTGCTCTTCGACAAGCTCCGGCAGGCGCGCGAACGGCTCGAAGACCTCCGGGATCGGCACCGTCAGCTTATGCGCTTCGGCGAAAATGACCTCAAGCTTCAATCGGACCTGGCGCGCAAGCAACAGGCCAACCTGGAAGAGTCCATTCGGAGCAACGAAGAGCAAATCCTCTGGCTCGAAGAGAAATATGAAAACCAGAGCGGCCTCTTCGAGGAAGGCCTGATTACCAAACAACAACTGCTCAGCACGCGGCAGCAGCTGCAGGCAACGCGCGAACGGGTCGCGCAACTTCGCAATGAGTTGAAGCAAATCTCCATTCGCGAGTTGACCGTGAAGAACCAGCGG
>JALSSK010000467.1 GCA_026984335.1 Rhodothermales bacterium | reverse complement strand
AAGCTCTCGTTCAACCTGGGCGATCTCTTCCCGAATCTCAGCTACCCCGTGGTCGCGGCGCTCAACCGGGCTGATCTCGACGCCTTGTTCGACGCGCAGGAAAGGCACGCGCCGGGACAGCTCGGCGACAACGCTACGAAGGAGTTCGTCCTTCGTCATGTGTTCGAGATCGCGCCGGAGCTCATCAAGAAGCCATCTGATCTCCTCCGGGTCTTGCTACGCCGCCATTACCGGGGACAACGAATCCCGGCCATCCTCGACGAGCGCTTTATCCAGGTTCTTCGTCAAAATGGCCTGTTCAACGATTGGCCCCTGGAGATGATCATTCCGGATCGGGAGGCATTTTTTGCGTTCCTTCAGGAACGGTGGGTCGTTTTCGTCCATTCCCGCGTGTCTCCGATAACGCCCGGCCTCGGGGAAGACCCGGCAGCGTTCGGACTGAAATGGAGCGGACCCACTCTGTTGCCTTTCGATCATGACGACGTTCGCGTTTACCTGAACGATTTATTCCTAGAAGGTTTGCTTCGTCCGGTCGCGCATGCGTCTGCGGACGTCCTCGCCAAATCATGGATGGCATGCGGCCTCAAGAGATCGCCTGAGGAAAGTCGTCGGCATCGCTTGGAGGGGCTTCGGGATTCCATCGAGAAGACACTTCCGACGGCCGGAGCGCGTCATGCAGAGTGGCTCCATTTCGCCTACCGGTGGGCGGAGCTCGTCGCCTTGGTGCTCGAGCCGGAAACGCGGGTGCCGGAAGAGTACCAGCCGCGTTTGGAGAATCTGCGATCACGGATCGATTCCGTGTTCACGAGCTGGGTGCTGAAGCGCTACGCGAGCCTGATCGACCTTCCACCCCTACCACCCGTGATGCTGCATCACATCCCGCGGTACCTCGCCCGAAGCCTCGCCGACGACCGGCGCATGAAGATCGCTTTTCTGCTGGTGGACGGTCTCTCGTTAGACCAGTGGATTGTCGTACGCGAGGTCCTCAGAGAACAGGATCCGGGGCTATGGTTCCATGAAAACGCTGTTTTCGCCTGGATTCCCACCATCACCTCGGTCTCCCGGCAAGCTGCTTTTGCTGGTAAGCCGCCGATCTACTTCCCAGCGAATATCCATACCACAGACAAGGAGCCGGGCCTTTGGACGCAGTTCTGGGTCGACCAGGGGCTGACGCAGCACGAAGTGGCCTACGCCAAGGGTCTGGGCGACGAGGACCTGGACGAGGTCTCCGAGCTGCTGAGCCGGCGCAGGCTACGTGTCGTTGGGCTCGTGATCGACAAGGTCGACCGGATCATGCACGGCATAGAGCTGGGTGCGGCGGGCATGCACAACCAGGTTCGACAATGGGCTAGGCAAGGTTTCATGCGGGACCTTCTCGGCCTGCTCCATGACAACGGTTTCCAAGTCTACCTTGCCTCGGACCACGGCAACATCGAGGCGAGAGGCGTGGGACGGCCTGCCGAAGGGGCGGTTGCGGACCTGCGCGGGGAGCGCGTGCGTGTCTACTCCGATCCCAGGCTCAGGGCTCAAATCAAGGAGCGGTTCCCGGGGGCCCTA
>JALSSK010000466.1 GCA_026984335.1 Rhodothermales bacterium | reverse complement strand
CCCCCGACCACGACCGGCGTGTTGGCCGTGGTGAACTGCGCGTTGCCCGGGTCGATGCGCTCGGGGCTGAAGGCGAGGAAGTAGTCCTTGCCGAGCGTGAGCCCGAGTTCGCGCGCGGCCTCCTCGAGGATGGGTTGGACGAGTTCTTCGGTCGTGCCGGGATAGGTCGTGCTCTTGAGGATGACGAGTTGTCCTTCGTGCAGGTGCGCCGCGAGCGCTTCGGTCGCCGAGCGGATGTACGACGTGTCGGGGTCCTTGTTGGGGTTGACCGGCGTGGGCACACAGATGAAGACCACGTCCGCCGCTCCCATCGAAGCAAAGTGATCCTCGGCCCGGAAGCGATTCGCTTCGACGGCTTTCCGCACCGCCTCGTCTTCGACGTCCTGAATGTAGTTCCGTCCCTCATTGAGTCGCAGAACCCGTTCCGTATTGAGATCGACGCCGAGGGTGCGGAAGCCCTTACCGGCATACTCCATCGCCAGCGGCAGCCCCACGTATCCGAGGCCGACGACCCCGATCACGGCTTCTTTTCTTTGTATCCGTTCACGAAGCGTCTCCTGTGCGGTCGTGCCGGAAGGAGCATGACCGTTGGCACTGATATTCGAGGTCTCTTGTGTAAACATGGGACAATGATCGATTCGACTGATGGATAAGCAGACGCTCGCTCTTTGAGAGCTCTGAACCTACGAAACGGGTTCGAAGGCCCCCGAATCATCGGAAACGGTCGCGCGCATCTCATGCGCGTCGCCGTACCCGTCTCCTTCAGGGGAAGCGTCGCTCGCTGCAACGGCGGGCGCTTCCTCGATCAGGGGCGGAGCGTACGGCTGGCGGAAGGACCGGAGTCGCACCAATCCGATGCACGCCAGCAACACCGCCAGGCCAAAGAGCAGGAACCCCGTGATCTCCGAAGCCAACGCCATGAACACAGCAATCGTGCCAAAGGCCGCCGCCACGGCGTACAGCCAGAGCACGGCCTGCCGCTGCGGCCATCGCCGGACCATGCGATGGTGGATGTGGTCGTTGTCCGGCGCAAAAATCGCCCGCCCGCTGATGAGCCGACGAAAGATCGAGAAGCCCGTGTCGAGCAGGGGCAGCCCCATGACCACCACGAGGGTCAGAAAAGAGAGTACAGGGTCGAGGCTCGCCTGCCCTTCCAGAGAATAGGCGGCCAGCATAAAGCCGAGAAACAGGCTGCCCGAGTCCCCCATAAAGATTCTGGCCGGATTAAAATTATAGACCAGGAACCCGGCCAACCCGCCGACCATGACGAGCGCGGGGAGCACGACTACGATGCCGCCGTGGAAGCTGAAAATCAGAGCCAGATAGGCAAACGCGATGATGGAAACGCCTGCCGCCAACCCGTCGAGCCCGTCGATCAAGTTAATGGCATTGATCACCGCGACGATCCACAGCACAGTCAGGGGGATGGAGAGGAGCGCCTGTTGAAACGGATCATCTCCCACGAACGGGAGTCCGGAGACATCGATGCGATAGCCCGCAAACAGCAACGCGTAGGCGACACCCAGTTGAATGACGAACTTGGCTTTGAAGTCCAGACCCTTGATGTCGTCATAGATGCCCGCGATGAGCATCACGAGGGCGCCGCCCCAGAGGACCGGCGGAGGCGCGGCCACCTCGAACGGCAGCCAGCGTTGAGCGAGAAACAGAACAGCCATCCCGGCGGCGTATCCAAAGGCAATGCCCACCCCGCCCAGAGTCGCCGTGGGCGCGCGGTGGTTCTTCCGAACACCATCGGGATCATCGACCCATCCCCGCCTCATCGCCACCCGGCGAATGTGGGGGATCAGAACGAGCGTCGCGGCCAGCGACAGGGCGAATACTCCTGCAACTACCAGATATTCCATATTTAAGGCGATATACTACAACGGGACGGTTGGGGAATATCCCATCGTTAGGGGGGATTGTCGCGAACAATCAAGGATAGTGCTCAAGAGTCCTGCATGATCCGTCTCCAGCTTCATCCGGGATGACCCTCTATCCGGTCAAACGCTTTCGCGTCTATCCCTGGACCCAGATAGGGTTCCAATGAAGAATGATGCCGTTCAACGAGACCAGAGGACGGAGGAGAGAAGTTAGTTCAGCCTTCCTGTTCGCACGTATGCGCTCTTTAGTGTGAAGCTTTTGTGCGGACCCGGGGCTTATGGTTCAGAACAGAAGCGCGCGACGCAAAACCCTCGCTTTTCCATCCAAAGCCTCGTCGGAAAATCATGCGCACCCATGACGGACCGACAAAATGCATCTCCACTAAAAACGATCATTTTTGAAGTACTTGCGCCTCTGATCGATTTTTAACGTTCAATTGTGAAGTGTAGGAAAACATTCATGGAAAACGCATTCAAGGCCCATCGGATGATAACTGACAAGCCCTGAGAAAGCAAACTCGTTACAACATTTGCCCTTCAAAAAGCGCTTCCGAAGACCTGAAAAGCTAAAATTACTTGTTTTTCACTTGACGAGCATGACCTGTCGCGTGGCCTCGAAAGTCTCGCCCCGGGCGCGGATGAAGTACAGCCCGCTCCCCAGCCTCGATCCGTCGAAGACCAGTTCCTGCCTCTGACCCGCCTTCACCGAGCCTCGATGCAGCACGCCCACCCGGCGGCCCATCACGTCGTAGACCGACACCTCCACCTGCTCCGTCTCACGGACCGACAGCTCGAGGCGCGTCACCGGGTTGAACGGGTTCGGATACGCCTCGCCCAGCGCGAACGCCTCCGGCAAGGAGACCTCCACCTCCACCTCGGCGCTGTAGGCGAACGAACCGTCGAAGTCGACCTGCTTGAGGCGGAAGCGGTGGGCGCCCGGCGCGAGGCCCTCGACGCGATGGCGATACCGGTGCGCTTCGGCGGTCGTGCCCTGCCCCTCGACGAAGGCGACGGCGGTGAACGTCGTGTCCGAAGGCGCGGCATGCTCGACCGTGAAGCCGGCATTGTTCGTCTCCGTCGCCGTCTGCCAGACCAGCACCGCATCCTGCCCGTCGGCGAGCGCGGTGAAGTCCGTCAGTTCCACCGGAAGCGGCACGCTGGTCATGAACGTCTGGACGAACTCGATGTCGCCGGTCGTGTAGATCCCGTCGCCCACCAGATAATCGACCGTGATATCCGTGTCGGAAAGGTTCGTAGCGGGTCGAAGAACCGTGTATTCGATGGTTCCGCCTTCGGGAATGCCGGCATCGCCCGTCAGAGAATTTTCCCCCCAGACGGTGATGTTGATGGCGCTCCCCCCCGTATAGGTCGCCTGCCCGATGCAGAGCGTGCCATAGCGGGCCGTGATCAGGTCGCCGTCTTGCAGGTTGGTGGTCATGTCGTCCCGCAGGATCACGTTGGCGCTCTTGCTGGTTTTGCAGGCGCATCCCACTTCCGTCCCGCATTCATTCGTCTGTGCGAATGCGCTGAAGGTCAGGAGGAGGAAAAAAGCCGAGCTCAGGAACCCCTTCATACGGTCTGCCGATCTTTGTTTACCCGAAAAAATGGCCGCGAAGTCTTATTGCATGGTTTTTGGCGTCATGGCCCGACCTCGTTATCGACTCTACAGAACGGCGGTTTAAGCGCAAGTCCCTTGTTTTTTCTCCACTTTCCTCCCCGTTTCGATGGACGCGTGATGAATGGAACGACGGAATACAAAAAGGGCGTCCCGCGTCAACGGAACGCCCTTTTCGAAAACAACCTTATGCTCGTACGCGTGCGCCTATTGCGCCGGATACGTCAGCGTCACCTCCCGTTCGACGTAGATGCTATAGCCCTGCCCCGGCTCCATCGTGACGATGTCGTTGATGCCGAACTCCGGATAATAGATCCGCCCCACGTTGTCGATCACGACCACCACGTCGGCCGCGATCGAAGCCAGCGCGTCTTCGATGGGCAGGGCGTAGGTCGGGAGGTACGGGATCAGGTTCCACCCGGCGGCCACGGTGATCGGCGTCGTTTCCGGCACGATCGGCTCGCCCGTCACGACGATGCTCGTCGCCGCCGTCGTGTTGATCTCATAGGCCTCCAGGGGGTTCCACTGCCCGATGTCGTTGATGCCGAACTCCGGATAATAGATCTGGCCGGTGTTGTTCTGCACCAGCACGACGTCGCCCACGATGCCGCTTAACATCGTCTCGATGTCCGGGTTGTCCGGCGTAACCGTCAGGGACACCGTGTTCCAGCCCTGAGCGAGATCCAGCGTCTGCGTGCTGCCCGAGGTGTCCCCGGCCGGCTCCGTCGTCGTGAGGGTATAGCTGATGCTCAGGCTCTCCGGCATCGGGATGACCGTGCCGGGATTGCCGTGGAGATCGAGATGCACCGTCCGGACACGGGTCTTCGTCTGATACGGATCGGTGTAGATCTGCGTCGAGAGCCGGGTGCGTTGCGGCGCCTCAAAGCCGACGTACACGTATTGCGGCCCGTCGCCGAGGAGGAAATCCCGCCCCAGCCGCATCTTCGAGGTCGTCACGATCTCCGGCACGCCGTCTCCGTCCTGGTCCTCGGGCATCGGCTGCCACGAAGCCCCATCCCAGTATTCGATCGTCGTGTCGTCCAGATCCTCCTGCACCTGATCCCCTGCGTTGTCCGGCGCGTAGAGCCTCAGAAAAACGGGGATAGACGCCCATAGTTCGGTGACCTCGTCGGTCCCATCCGACGTGATCGTGTGCGTCACCCGGATGCCATTGGAGAGGGCTTCCACTTTATTGGTGACGCTGACCTCTCCCTCCAGTTCGTAGCCGGTCTCTTCTCCGGTTTCGCTCTGGGTGGGATTGGAGACGTGCGCCGGATTGTTGAAGATGTTCGTCACCGTCACGCTCGGCGTGGGCGATGCGAGATCGAACGTTACCGGCCGATCCAGGGTCTGTCCGCGCAACAAAAGCGTCGTGAAGCCCTTGCCGTTTTCGTCTCGCCCCCACACGTGTTGCGCGGCCCGGTAGTCGAGATTGTCCCAGCAGGAAGAATCTTCACTATCCGCCGCGTCACAGCCTGCCTTCCCATGCCGGTTGATCAGGATGACGCCGGTCGTCTCGGTCCAGAAGGTCTCGACCTTGCCGCCGTACCATCCGTTATAGCCGCCCTGTCGTGCCTGGGCCTCCATGAAGAATCCCCATTCCCGCGCGCCGTCCGTATTTTTGTAGGCCCAATACTCGTCGCCTACCGGATAGCCGCCGAAAGCCTTGTTGTAATACGTCCCTTTCCGAGCGACAAGCGGAATCGTACTTTCATCCTCCATGTCGACCAGCGCTTTGAGCCGGGAATACCAGCCTTTTACGGGGAGGTAAGGCGTAGACTTCACCCAGGGACTCCACCCGTTCCACTCGGGGGGCGTGCCTTCATAGATCGTCTGAATTTCATCGGAGCGCTCGGCAAGCTCTGTTGAGATATCCGACTCCATCGTCGTGATTTCAGGAAGCCGTGAAATGTGTTCCGTCTGATAAACCAGGTGCCGCAGATCCTCGAAGTGATCGGCAATGGTCACAAACTTCCAGAAATCACCGGCCTGTCCTTCCGGCACCCCGGCGCCCGTTCGCCCCGAAATGCCGGCGCCTCCATGGTAGTAATAGGCGGAACGAGTGCCCCCTTTGTTTACGGTCGCCACCCCCGGCTCATAGAAGTACTGATAGAGCCGCCACTCCTCCAACCGGCGCACCACCTCTTCCAGAAAGGCCCAGTCTGATGGGATTTCTCCCGTATCCCGATTCGTGACCACTGCCAGCGCCCCGGCCATATGGTAGATGGATTCTCCGCCGTAGAAGAGATCCGGCTGATCGCCTTCCATGATGAATCCGGACGGATCGAATACGCCGCCGTCAAATCCTTCTCCAGCCTTGAACACGTCGTGCTTAATGCCGAGTTCGCCGTCGGTATAGCCGAAGAGCGCCCGTTTGACCGCCTGCACGCACTTACTCTGCAATACAGGATCGGTAGTCGCCATATAGAGATTGGCGGCCCCCTGCAGGGAGAACGTGTCCATGTTGGTATTGACGGCCCGGGGACCTTCTGCGATCATCTGATCCAGGAAGTAACCCATCCCTTCCTCAAAGGCCGCTTGCACGTCGGAGGGCAACAGATCTTTGCACCAGCGATAGGCCTCAGCCCAGGAGAGAAAGGCCTTTCCGTACATATCCTGCCAGGCGCCAAACCCACCTGCCTCCATCTCCTCGTGATACATCATCATATCCGCCATGGCCACCACCAGCGCCCGCAGCCCCATCGCCGGAAGGTGGTAATATGGATTTCCCTCGGAGCCATCTGCTTTCTGAATCGAGAGTTGATAGATGAAGGCCGGCTCGTTGGCCCACGAGCGCGGCGGATTGCCGCTGTACCCGGAGCCCGGCTCGTGCCAGACGCGTACGACGCCCGTCGCTTCGATCCCTTTTCCGTTCCCGGCATCGAGCACGTACCAGTCCGGTTCGGCGCGGGTCACGCGAGAGGTGGTCATCCCTTCCACCTGCACCCACAAGTCTGCGAGTTCATCGGTGTCGGCCAGCGCGCCGTCCCACGTGAAGGGTTCCTGCGGAAGCGTCACGTCGGCGACTGTGATCGTCTTCAGCCAGTTGTACAGCGCGACCTGATAATCGTATTTCTGCGGGAGGATCGCATCCGGGTTGTAGTCCACCGGTCCCAATTGCCAGTACACATTCACCAGATCATACAGATCCTGCACCGCCGCATCCGTGGTTTGCTGAGGCACGATTAAGACCTCGCTCAAGTATCCATTCCATTGAGAAGGACCACCGTTCTTACTCTGCATCCCCAGATAGAGATATTCTCTAGGGACAGATTCGATTACGTTGTCGTCACTGAGCACGAGCGCATTATTACGATACACCTTCGTACCCGTGGTCTGGACCGTATATGCCTGCGCATGGCGCTCCAGCTCTATCGGAGGAAACAACTGCTTTCCCGGCACTCGCAAGGTATAATCGTCGGTTCTTTGACGCAAAGCAAAGCTCGTATGGTCATAGCCGGCCTTTTCAGCCAACCCCAGCACCCCCGCTTCCGCATTCGTGATCGTATGTTCTCCCCCCTCCAGCACCACCATGATGGTGGCCATGTTCGGCAACAGCGGATCGAAGGCGCTTTCGCTTCGCATGCCGGTCTCGCGGCTCACGTCGAATTTCAGATGCGGCAGTGCTTTTTCATCGAGAAGAACCGTTCCGGCTTCGGCGATGAGGGGACCGTTCTGCCCTTCGTCGGGGATCAGGTTCGGCGTTCCGGCGACCTGGGCATACCAGACGACCACCTCGCCGTCGCTCCCGGTCAACCAGGCTTCGAGGCCGGCGACGTCGAGGTCTTCCCCGACGAAGCCGAAGTCCTGCTCCACGCCATCGCTCAGGCGCTTCACCCGAATGGCGGGCCCGTCGTACGTGCTGCCCAGTTTGCGCAGGCTGTAGGCGGCGTAGGCGTCGGGGTAGGCGTCGAGCAGGTAGGTCGCCGCATGGCGTGGCGGAGCCTTCGGCTCACCGACGGATGCGCCGAAGGAAAGCGACGGCATCAACAAGAGCATGGCAAGCACGGCGAGGCGGATGCGAACTCCTACCCGGCGTGCCGCTCCAACGACGACGGCCCCGTGAGCATCGAGGCAAACCGGAG
>JALSSK010000465.1 GCA_026984335.1 Rhodothermales bacterium | reverse complement strand
ATCTCCGTCCCGTCCTTGCTCGGAAAGTGGATGTTCCGCACTTCGGCCAGGCGCAGGCCCGCGAGGAGGTCGTCGTTCACGGTGGTGAGGCGGCGGAGGCCGTCGCTTTCGAGCATGAAAAGCTCGCCCGGCAGGTGCGGCTCGCTGATGAGCACGGCGGTGACGCCCCCGGCGCGGTCGAAAGCGCGCACGCTCCGAGGCCCGGCCACAGGGCGGCTCAGGCCCTGCCCGTCCGCGCCGATGCGGGCGAGGTGGCGCTCGGCGCTGTCTTCGAGGACGAAGAAGACCGAGCGACCGTCGTCGGCGAAGCGCGGGGCGCTCACGTTCCGGTCGAGCTTCGTGGTGAGCACGCGCGCCTCGCCGCCCGTGGCGGGCACGACGGCGAGGTGGTTCGTGGCGTACCAGATCTTCTCCGGCTCGGTGACGGTGACGTAGGCGAGCATCCGCCCGTCCGGGCTCCACGCGGGCGAGGTGTCGGCGCCGGGGTTCGTCGTCACCTGAAGGAGCGTCTGCCCCTGGTCCGTGTTGTCGGCGGCGACGATCCAGAGGTCCGTATTGTCGTTGCCGTCGGGGTTGTCGGTGCGGTTGCTCACGAAGGCGATGCGCTTGCCGTCGGGGCTCCACACGGCCTGGCTCTCGTCGTACGGCCCGGAGGTGATCTGCGTCAGCGTGGAGTCGCCGGGGGCGGCGAGATAGAGGTGGGTGTGGCGGTCGTCGAGGTAGCCCACGTAGTCGCGCTTGAACTGAAGCCGGTCGATGACCCACGGCTCGGGCTCGTCCTCGTCGTCCGGCTTCGGATCGCGGATCGAGAGGAGCAGGCGCGTTCCGTCGGGCGACCATGCGTAGCTGCTCACGCCCTGTTTCACCGAGGTCAGCGGCTGCGCGTCGCCGCCGCGCCGGTCGAAGGCCCATACCTGCGTCTTCGCCTTCTCCCCTTTCGAGGCCATGAAGGAGAGGTACCGTCCGTCGGGGCTCCACCGGGGGCGGCTCGCCGAGTACCCTTCGGCGGTCATCCGAAGCGCCTCGCCGCCCGCCGCCGGGATCATCCACAGGCTCGTCTCGCGCTTGTCGTCGTCGAGCTTCGTCTCGGTGACGAGGTAGGCCACCCACTGCCCGTCGGGGCTGACCTGCGGGTCGGACACGTTTTTGATCCGGAAGAAATCGTCGATTTCGAGCGGGCGGGGGGGATTCTGACCGAGCGCGGGGCTCGCGAGCGTGAGGAGGAAGAGGCCGAGGAGAAGGTGTCGCATGGGGAATTCGTTTAGAACCAACGCAGGAGGGAGGGGCCGGAGGGAGGTCGCCTTCGAGGCGCTGAGGCTCGCCCCCGGGCGCCGGCTTTCTTCCTGGAGAGCCGAGACGCTTGCTCCAGGGCTTCGAGCCGGTTCATCAAAACCGGAAAGCGTGGAAGGAGCCGTCTCCGGTCTGAAAAGGCGATCTGTGCGGGGTCGCCGGGAGCCGCGGAATAGGCCACGGCTTCAACGTAAGCCGGGCATGGCAAGGTTCCAAATGTGATCTTGCCCTCGCATCACGAGCAGGCTCCCGACGACGACTTCTGCGATGGGGGGCATCCGTCCGATCAACCGGGGCGATTTCCTTCGGCGCGGGGCGCTCCCGCTCGATTTCAGGATCATGCTGAGGAGGCGTCGGAAAGGGTGCGACGGCGAGAACACCCGTTGACGAGGCCCCGTCTCGAAACCCGAGGGGGGGCTTCGGCTTTTCAGAGCGCCTGACCTGATGCTTTTTTCTCCCCACCCCGAATTCCTTGATCCAGCTTCACAACATCTCGCTTGCTTTCGGCGGCCGGCCGGTGCTCGACCGCCTGACGTGGACGATCCGGCTCGACCGGCGCATCGGCCTCATCGGGCCCAACGGCGCGGGCAAGTCCACGCTGCTGCGCGTCATCGCCGGGCGGCAGACGCCGGACGAGGGCGTGATCATGGCGGGCGACACCAGCCTCGGCTACCTCGCGCAGGACGTGCAGGAGAGCGTCTCCGACCGGAGCGTGCTCGAAGAAGCCATGGAGGCTTTCGAAGAGACGCTCGCCCTTCAGCGCGAAGAGGAACGCCTCACCCGCGCCATGGAAGCCGAGACCGACCCCGAGAGCGAGCAGTACGACCGGCTCCTCCACGCCTTCGACCGCGTCCACGCCGAGCTCGTCACGCGGGAAGCCCACCTCATGCGGCCCCGCACGGAGGCCGTCCTCGGCGGTCTCGGCTTCGAGGCCGAGGACCTCCACCGCCCCCTCTCCACCTTCTCCGGCGGATGGCGCATGCGCGTGGCCCTCGCCCGCCTCCTCCTCCGCCGCCCCGACGTCCTCCTCCTCGACGAGCCGACGAACCACCTCGACATCGACAGCATCGACTGGCTCGAAGGCTACCTCAAAAGCTACCCCGGCACGGTCGTCATCGTCTCGCACGACCGGTACTTCCTCGACCGCATGGTGACCACCATCGCCGAGCTCTCGAACGGGAAGATCACGGAATACGCGGGCAACTACGCCTTCTACCTCCGGGAGCGCGAAAAAAGGCGGGAGATCCAGCGGGCGGCCTATCTCAATCAGCAAAAACAGATCGCCGAGACGGAGCGGTTCATCGAGCGCTTCCGGTACAAAGCCACGAAGGCGCGGCAGGTGCAGAGCCGCATCAAGATGCTCGAAAAGCTGGAGCGCCTCGCGCCGCCGCCCTCCGACGAGGCCGCCATCTCCATCCGCTTCCCCGAACCCCGCCGCTCGGGCCGCGTGGTGCTCGAACTCTCGACGTTCTCGAAAAGCTATCCCTCGCCCGACGGGGAGATCCGCGTCTTCGACCGCGCCGGGCCGCTCCACATCGAGCGCGGCGACAAGATCGCCCTCATCGGGAAGAACGGCGCGGGCAAATCCACGCTGGCGCGCATCCTCCACGGCGTCGAGCCGTTCGACGGCGCGCGCACGCTCGGGCATCACGTGGACCTGGCCTTCTTCGCCCAGCATCAGGCCGACGAACTCAACCCGAACCACACCGTCCTCGACGCCCTCCGCGAGAAGGCGCGCGGCCATGGCGACACCGAACTCCGCTCGCTCCTCGGCGCGTTCCTCTTCCGGGGCGACGACGTGTTCAAGCCCGTCCGCGTGCTCTCCGGCGGCGAAAAAAGCCGCGTCGCGCTGGCCCGAACGCTCCTCGTCCCGGCCAACTTCCTCATCCTCGACGAGCCGACGAACCACCTCGACATCCAGTCGATCAACGTGCTCATCGAAGCCCTCCGGCAGTACACCGGCACGTTCGTCGTCGTCAGCCACGACCGTCACTTCCTCGACCGGATCATCAACAAGGTGTGGCGCGTGGAGGACGGGACGGTGCGGCCGTACCTCGGCAATTTCACGGAATACCGGTGGCAGATCGAGCACGGGACGGCCTCCCGCCTTGCCGAAGTGAAGACCGAGGCCGGAGCGACGAACGGCCGGGCGAAAGCGACCTCCGAGAAGGCGCGCGGGCCGAAGACGAAGGAGCAAAAGCGCCGCGAAGCCGAGGAGCGCCGCCGACGGTATGAAGAGAGCCGCCGCGCCGGGCGGACCGACTTCAGCCGGCTCAACCCGTTTCAACTGAAGAAGGTGCACGACGAGACGGAGGCCGCCATCTTCGAGAAGGAGGAGGAGAAGGCCCGGCTCGAAGCCGCCATCGCCGACCCGTCGTTGTACGCGGATCCCGCCCGCGCGCAGGCGACGACCGAGGCGCTCCATGCCGTCGAAGAAGCACTCGCCGCGCTGTACAAGACGTGGGAAGCCGTCGCCGGGGAGATGGCCGCCCGCGAAGAGGTCTCGGGATGAACCGGGGCGGCGGCTATTTCATCACCACCATGCGCCGCGTTTTGGTGAAGGAGCCTGCGCGGAGGCGGTACACGTACACCCCGCTCGCATACGGCCCGGCGTCCCACACGGCGGTATGCTCCCCGGGGGGCATCCGCCCCGAGACGAGCGTCGCCACGCGGCGGCCCATCACGTCGAAGACGGCCAGCTCCACCGTCGCCGCGTCGGGCAATGCAAAGGGAACGGTGGTGACGGGGTTGAACGGGTTGGGGTAATTCTGCCCGAGTTCGTACGTCGCCGGGAGTTCGCCGCCGGTCTCCGTGGCGGTGACGAGGGCGGAGGTGTGGAAGGCGAAGGCCCGCTCGTTCTCCACCGAGGCCACGCCGTCGGAGGCGCGCACGGACCACGTGTACGTCGCGTCGGGGAGGAGGCGGTCGCGGAGGTCGAGCACGAGCGTGGTGTCGGTTCGGACGGTGCGCGTGGTGTCGAGGCCGGGGCCGGTGAGCGAGAACGTATAGCGGAGCACGTCCTCGGGGTCCGGGTCGGCGGCGGCGGCCCACACGAAGCGGAGCGCCGGGCCGAGCGCCACGGGGTCGATCTCGGCGCCGTCGGCGGGCTCGGCGAGGCGCGGCGGCGTGGGCGCGGCGTTGGCGGCGGCGTTCTTCGCGCCCCACCGAAACGCCGGATCGGCCACGTATTCGAGCCGCCCGCCCTCGGGCGCTTCGAGCACGAGGCGCAGCTCGTGGTAGCCGGCGTCCATCGTCGCCGGGAGCGCGACCTCGAAGAGCCCCGGCGCGAGCGTCGTCACGGGGAGCGCCTGCCACGCCGAGGCCCCCACCTTCCGGTGCGCGGCCGCCGCCGTCACGTCGTCGAACTGCGCGGCAAAGACGATGCGGTTGTCCGCGCCGGGTGTGAGCGCGTCCCGCGCCTCGCCGTCCGAAGTGATCTCGAGCCGCCGGAGGTTCGAGGGCTCGCGGAACTGAAGGTTGGAGTCGAAGATGAGGCGGGCCGTGGCGATGCCCGGCAAACCGTCCACCCGATAGCCCTCGAACGTCCATACGAGTTCGTGCGGCCCCGGCGTGAAATGAAGGGTTTCCCCCACCGAATCGAAACGGTTGTTGACCACGCTGCCCTCCGCCACCACGAGGGGCAGTTCCTCCCCGAAGAAAAGCTGATACGAGGCCCGCGCGCTCCGCGAATCGAAGCCCGCATGGTAGAAAAAGGGCGGGCGGGCGAAATAGATGCGGTCCCGCACGAATTCCAGCATTTCCCCCGACCAGAACGGCGGGCCGAAGCCGATTTTCTGCGGGATCGCGGACGCCGTCCGTTGCGCGTCGGGCGCGCCGCCGAAGCTCCGATAAACATTTATTTGGGCCCCGGTCGCTTCGAGCGCGGCGGTGGTGTACGTCAGATTGGCCTTCGTGAACCGCTCCGGCTCCGGGGTCGTGGTGAGGTCGTAGATCTCCTGAAAAACGGCGGGGAAGGCGAACGTCTCCGACGGTTTCGGGGCGAGAAAGACGGTGCGTTCGAAGGGCGGGGCAAGCTTTTGATGCGGCGCATCCGGGTCGAAGAAGGAGAGCTCGCCGCCCCGTGACAGATTCTGAACGTCGATGAAGGCGAGCGCCGTCGTGCCCTCATCCACGGCATAGGTGTAATCGACGCGGCGGAAGGCGGCGGGGTCGTTTTCGAGCGTCTGTGAGGCCGAGACGCCGTTGAAACGAAACGGGATGACGTAGTCGCCGGAGGGATCGCCGTAGGCATAGACGACCCGCTCATACTCGTAGGCCCCGGAGAGCGTCGTGGTGCGCATTTCGTCATAGAGCGGATCGGTGACGAGCAGGAGCGAGAAGCCGTCGTCCCGGCTCCACACCTCATAGTCGAAGGTGGGGGTGAGGGGTTGTCCGGCGTCTCCGAGGGGGCGGAAGGCAAGGGTGTGGACGGCCTCCGCGGTGGACAGATGCACCGGCGTCGCGCCGAAGACGGAGACGCCTTCGCGCACCACGACGGTGCGGCGCGCCGGGGCTCCGGAGGCGTCCCCGAAGTCCTGATAGAGCGCCACCAGGTCGTACGTGCCTTCCGGGAGGAGGAACGCGTCTTCCGGGCCGGGCGTGAGGAACGACGCCGAGCCGGAGCCGAGCACGGCGAGCAGGAGCGGCGCTTCGTCGAAGGAAAGCTGCAGTTGGTGCGCCTTGATGAGGGCGAAGGGCGCGGCGACCGATTCGGCGGACGAGGAGAAACGCACGCGCCCCGTCAGCGGAGGCGGCAGGCCGCTGAAGCCCGTGGCCGCGTTGTCCACCTCGGCGGTGACGACGAACGCCCGTTCCGCCCCGGCCTCCACCGTGGCGAAGCTCGGAGAGACGGAGACCGACACGCCCGGCGCTCCGGGACCCTCGACCGTCGCCGTGACGGCCCGCGCCTCCGCGCCGGGGTTGCGCACCCACAGCGTGTCGGCGCGCGTCCACACCGGTTCGGCGGCGTCGACCGTGCCGAAGTGCAGCAGCGGCGCGCGCACGCCGGCGAAGCGTTCGACGGCGGCGCGCACGTCGATCCGTCCCGCGCCCTCGGTCCACACGTCCTCGCCGAGGGGGACGGCGGTGTTCATGAGCGCTTCCCGGACGTCGTCCGGCGTCCATGCGGGATGGGCTTCGAGCAGGAGGGCCGCCGCGCCCGCCACCTGCGGCGTCGCCATGGAGGTGCCGCTGCGCCGCGTGTACCCGCCGCCGATCCACGGCGCCTCTACCTGCACGCCCGGCGCCGTCACCTCGGGTTTGATGCCGAGCGTGACCGCGTTCGGCCCGCGCGAGCTGAAGGACGCCACGTGGTCCGTCTCGTCGGAAGCGCCGACGGTGAGGGCGCGGCGCGCCGTGCCGGGCGAGTTGATGGTCTGATAGTCGCCGCCGTTGCCCGCCGCCACGGCGCACACGATGCCCGCCGCCACGGCGTTGTCGAGCGCCTGCGAGGCGGCGTCGTCGGGGTTGCCCGGGCCGCCGAGGCTGAGGTTGATCACGTCCACGGCGTCGTCGGTGGCGGGGTCGCCGTCGGGGTCCATCGCCCGCTCGACGGCGGCGATGACCGTCGAGATCATGCCGCCGCCGTTCTCGTCGAGCACCTTGTAGGCCATGATCCGGGCGCCGGGCGCGACGCCCCTGACCGTCTCGCCGTCGCCCGCGGCGATGCCCGCCACGTGCGTCCCGTGCCAGTGGTCGTCCATCGGGTCGTCGTCGTCATGGACGAAGTCGTATCCGCCGAGGACCTTGAAGCCGGGTCCGAAGCCGCCGCCGAGGTCCGGGTGCTCGTAGTTGACGCCCGTGTCGATGACGGCGATGACGACGCCCCGGCCCGTGACGCCGAGGTCGGCCTGCACGCGGTCGGCTCCGATGAGGGCGTTGCTCGGCGCGTCCGTGGCGCGCACGGCGACGTCGGGATGGACACGGCGGACGTAGGGCAGCCGGCGGATGCGCTCGACGACCCACCGCCGCGTCGTCAGGGCGACGCCGTTGAGGGCCGTGAGATAGTCGAAGCGAAACGCGGTGTGCGCCGGGGCGAGCGCGCCGCCGGTCTTGGCCGCGCCGCCCGCTTCGAGGGCCGCCACGTCGGCGCGGAAACGGTCGTGCTCCGCCGCGAGCGCCGCGCGCACATTCGCCTTGCCCGTCCCCGACACGAGGCTGAGCGGCGGGCTTTCGAACTGCACGATCACGCCGACGACCTCGTTCTCGTCGCGCGTATATTCCGCCGCCACGCGGTCGCCGCGCCGCCATTGCGCCGCCATGACCCCTTTCGGAACGACCGACCGCACGGGGTTGCCCGTCGCATCCTTCGCCGTCACCACGGTCTGCCCGAACGCGCCGCCTGCGCAGACGCCGACACACCCCGCGAGGAGGCCGAATCGGACGAAGGCCGGGATACGGGAGGCTATCTTCGCACGCGGGAGAGAAGGCATGGGCGCGGCGGGAAAGGCGGGGAACGAGAAACCGGAACGCCTGCTCCGACGTCCTTCCGTTTCCCCTGATTATCGCACGTTACGAGGCCTTCCGGTCCGGCGCAATCCTATTTTCGGCCCCTTTCCGGCCAGAAACGCACGCGGCGGCGCGCGGCGGCTTGCGTCCCGCCGCGCCGTCCCTTATTTCATACAACCCCGCGCGCGACGGAAGCCGAAAACGTCGAAAGGGCGACCGGAGAAGGACGGCATACGCTTTGCCTTCGTAACCTGCGCCCCGTTCCGAGGACCAAACCCCGCCCGTCCTCATAGAACGCCCTGCCCCAAACTTTTCGCTTTCAGAACCTCATGGCCAAGAGCAACCGGACCATCCTTTCGACCGGCGCGCTCCTCGGCGCGCTCCTCGGCGCGCTCCTCGGCGCCGGCGCATGGTCCGCCCACGCACAGATCTTCAAGCTTCCCCAACCCGACACCACCGCCGGCAACTTCTTCGGCGTCTCCGTATCCATCGACGGGACGCGCGCGCTCGTGGGCGCGAGCGCCGAAAACGTGTGCGGCGTGAATTCGGGAGCGGCGTACCTCTTCGAGCTCGACCCGGAGACCCGCGAGTGGGTGGAGCGGGCGAAGCTCACCCCGTCGGATTGCAAAGAGGGGCATTTCTTCGGACGCGCCGTCGCCCTCAGCGGCGACCACGCCGTCGTCACGGCGTACCGGCCCTTTTTCAGCACGGCGCTCTCGAACGCCGCCTACGTCTTCGAACGCGATCCGGATACGGGCGCATGGCGCGAGACGGCCAAGCTCACCACCCGGAACACGGAGGAGGAAGGCGCTTTCGCCGCCACCGTCTCGCTCGACGGCGACCGGGCGCTCATCACCGCCGCGGGCGACCCCTCGGGCGGCCGATACGGCGGCGCGGCCTACATCTTCGAGCGTGAACCCGACGGACGATGGCGACAGAAGGCGCGCCTGACCGGGAGCGGCGGCACACGCTACGGCATCTTCGGCACGGACGGCGCGCTCGACGGCGACCGGGCCGTCGTCTCGGCCTCGACCTATTTCAGAGAGAAGCCCGGCTCGGTCTATATCTTCGAACGCGACTCGACCTCCGGAACGTGGAAGGAAGCCGCTCGCTTCGGCGACATCAAGGATTTCTTCATCTCCGTGGACATCCACGGGGACCGCGTCATCGCGGGCGAGAGCAAAGGCGGGCGCAAGGCGTCGGGCGAAGCTTCCATCTTCCGCCGAAACGCCGAGGGACGATGGGAGCGGGAGGCGAAGCTCGTCCCCGATCAGCCGTACGACGACGGCGGCTTCGGCACGGACGTGGCCATCCACGGCGACCGCGCGCTCGTCGTCGGCTATGACGAACAGCTCAGCTTCGAGTTCAACATCGACCGTGTGGTGTACGTCTTCCGGTACGAGCCCGACACGGAGGCGTGGGAGCAGTCCCACATCATCGACGTGGGTCACGTGGCCTTCGGCTCGTCCATCGACCTCGGCGATCCGTACGCGCTCATCGGTCAGGCTTCGGAGCAGGAGCCGGGCGCCGCCTACGTGGTGCGCATCCACTGATTTCATGTAAAAGACGGGGCGAGCGCGGGAAAAAGTTGGAAGGTTCTCTCCGACTTTGGTACCTTGCGAGGCGCCCATCTCCCGCCACCTTCTCTTTTTCCCGACTCCACCCGACACGCAGCCGACCCATGCTTAAGTTTCGCTGGTGGTCTTTCCTGCTCCTCTTGTTGCTCGGGGCCGGATGCGGCTCCGCCCTCGACGCGGCGCGGCGCGATGTGCCCGCCTATACGCGAAGCTCCGAGCACTACCGCAGCCTCGCCGACGCCGAGGCGCTCTCGGCCTATCTCCGCGCCGGCTCCGACGCCGGGCCGCTCGTGAGCGCCCATCGGGGCGGGCCGATGCCCGGTTATCCGGAGAACGCCCTCGCCACGTTCGAGCACACGCTCCGGTATGCCCCCGCCCTCCTCGAATGCGACGTGCGCCGGAGCCGCGACGGCGCGCTCGTGCTCATGCACGACGAGACGCTCGATCGCACCTCCACCGGCTCGGGCCTCGTCCGCGACCATACCCTCGATGAACTCCGCGCCCTCCTGCTCAAAGACGGCCGGGGCGTCACGACGCCGTTCCGCATCCCCACGCTCGCCGAGGCGCTTGCCTGGGCCGAGGGCCGCGCCGTCCTCACGCTCGACGCCAAAGACGACGTCCCGCCGCGCGATCTCGTGGCCGCCATCCGCCGGATGCGCGCCGCGAACCGGGTCGTGCTCATCACCTATACGTTGGACCGGCTCCTCACGTATCATCGCCTCGCGCCCGAGATGATGATCTCCGCCACCGTGGAGACGCCTGCCGACCTCGAAGCGCTCCTCACGAGCGGCGTCGATCGCTCGCGGATCATCGCCTTCACAGGCGTCGGTGAGGTGCATCCCGAGGTGATCGAGGGGCTGCACGCGCACGGCATCCGCGCCATGCTCGGCACGTTCGGCGAGATCGACGGGCGCGCCGCACACGCCGGGCCGGTCGTCTACCGGGCGCTTCTCGACCGGGGCGTCGACGTCATCGCCACGGACAACGTGCCGTTGGCCGCCCGGGCAGTGGAGAGCTATGCGATGCTGCCCACGCAGTGAAGGCGCTCAGCCGTTGCCTGTGAGGACGCCGCGCAGCCAGGCTTCGAGGTGCGTCGTCGCGCCGGGCAAAAGCGGGATCGCGCCGACGCCGACCTCTTCGAGCGCCTGCCCGTGGCGGGCGGCGGCATACGTTCCCGGCTCCGGTTCGCGGTACGGATAGAGCGCCGCCGCCTGCACGACGGTGCGCCCCTGCCGGTCCCGGTCGAGGATGGCGTCGCGGTAGCGGTGGAGCGCGTTGAGCGCGTCGGCGGGCGGGCCGGGAATGCCGAAGCGCCGGACGTAGGCGGGCGAGGCGTCGAGGCGGTATTTGGCGTCGAGGACGTAGCGGATGGGCGGCGCGCCGGGGCCCCCGAGGGTGAGCACGAGGTCGGGCTGCTGGGGCACGAGGTAGCCCTTGCCGCCGAAGCGCGGGTTGTACGTGATCGCGAGCCGCCGCCCGCCCGCGAGCGGGAACGCGACGGTCTGCGCCTGCCCGCGCCGGAGCTGCAACCGCAGCCCGTGCCGCTCGACGGTGAGAAGCTGTGGGGCGGGCAGGCCCGCGCCCGTCATCTCCGCCGCAAGCCGGACGAGCGTGAGAAAACACCAGTATTCGTAAAGGAGGTGGAGGTCCTTGAGGCTGAGCGCGAGCGGGCCGCCTTCGAGCGTGAGCCCCCGGCGCAGGAGCAGGCACGCCTGATAGGCCTCGCGATAGCCGGGCGCGGTCAGGAGGCGGAGCGTGGGCGGCGCGGGCGCCCCGGCTTCGAGGTCGCGCCACGGCTCGAGGGCGGCCAGGCGCGCCGCGCGCCGCTCCATGTCATCGAGCTCCCGGAGCGCCTGTGCATGGCGAAGGCCCGGACGACGGCGGCGCTCTTCGGCGATGACGCGGGCCAGCCGCGCCCGGACCTGCCGGAGCTGCGCGGCGAGCCACCGGTGCTCGGGCGCGTCGAGCGTGTACACGGCCCGGCGCGCCGGGAGCCGCCGCCGCACCGCGACGCCGGCGCGTATCGTCTGAAAAGCGCCGTGCCCGCCGCCCTTGCGCACGGCCCGAAGCACGGCGGTGTCCGAACGGCGGATGCGCTCGGCGCGCACCGGCTCGGTCGCACGCGAGAGGCTCCACCGGGGATGCCGCGCCACGTAGTCGAGCGCGCGCTCGATCTCGCCGAGGACGTGGCGGAGGAGCGTGGCCCACGCCGCCGCATCCGGATGCCGCGTCGCCACGGGATGCGCCGGGCGAACCGTCGCCCGCAGGTACTCGAACGCCAGCCCCTCGGCGATCTCCTCCACATCGGCCCGGATCGCCTCATAGTCGCGGCGGTAGTCGAGCTTCGACGGGAACACCTCGACGGTGAAGGCGACGTGCGGCGCGCCGTCCACCTCGACGACGAAGCGGCTCTCCCCCACCTGCGCGCCGAAGTTGACCGCCCCGTGCACGATGCGCCCGTCCTCGGAGGCATGCAATCCACGCGCGAGCGCCGGATCTCGATGGCGCACGGCCACACGCGCCCCCTTCCGGCTTCGCACGAGAAGCATATAGTCGGTCTGCTCGAAGAGACGCGCCTCCGCCCGCGTCTCGACCACCGGCGTCACGCCCGGCCGGAGCGCGCGCGCCTCCGGAACGGACGGCTCCGCCTCCCCCGCCGGCGCGACGGCCGGAGGCTTCGCCCGCGTCCGGCTCCACACCAGCCGCACCGCCCCGGTTTCTATGGTAAAAAGAACAGGCACGAGCGTTTATGCGTTTGTGCGTTGGAACGTTAGAACGTTGAGGTTCGGAAACCACCGGCACGCTTACGTTTTAACGAAATGCGTTATGGCATTGGAACGTTGAACCGTTAGAACGTTGAGGTTCGGAGACCAGCGGCACGCTTAACGTTTTAACGCACAAACGCGCTAACGTTTTAAACGCCTCACGCGCTCACCTTGTGATACTGCCGCACGGCGAGCGTGACGAGGATGACGGCGAACGTGACCAGCGCCCAGAACTGCGCCTGCACGTCCCAGAAGCCCGCGCCTTTGAGAAGCACCCGGCGCATGATCTCGATGAAATAGGCGATGGGGTTGAGCAGCGTCAGCTTCTGCGCCCACCCCGGCATGCTCTCGATCGGCGTAAAAAGGCCGCTCATCAGGATAAAGACGACCATGATGAACCACGAGATGAACATCGCCTGCTGTTGTGTCTCCGTGATCGTCGAGATCCACAGCCCGAGGCCGAGCATCCCCACGAGATACACGCCGGTGAGCCCATAGACGAGCCACAGGTTGCCGAGCATCGGCACGTGAAAGACGACCTTCGCCACGACGAGCCCGGCGCTCAGTTCGACGAGCGCGAGTATCCAGAAAGGGACGAGCTTCCCGATGATGAAGTCCCGCTTCCGGATCGGCGTCACGTTGAGCTGTTCGATGGTGCCGATCTCCTTCTCCCGCACCACGTTCATCGACGAGAGGAACGTGCCGATCATCGTCACGAGAAGCACGAGGATGCCCGGGACCATGTAAAATTGATAGTTGAGGTCCGGGTTGTACCAGTGAGAGAACACCACGTCGATGACCGGCTGCGCCACGGGATCCGGGGGCGGCACGACGAAGTCGACCCGGACGTCGCGGCTGTACGCAGTGAGGATGCGCGCGGCATAGGCCTGCACGACGCCCGCCGCCGCGCCGTCCTGTGCGTCGAGGATGAGTTGAACGGGGGCGGTCCCCGTCAGCCGGAGGTCGCGCTCGAAGTCCGGCGGGATGTGGAGGATCATCCGTACGTCGCCGCGCTGCATGGCCGCGTCGGCCTCCGCCGTGGAGAAGGTCCGGTGCACGACGGTGAAGTAGCCCGACGCCTCGAAGTGCTCCACGAGCCGCCGCGAGGTCGTGCTCCCATCCTCGTCAATCAGGCTCACGGTCGTGTTCTTCACCTCGAACGTGGCGGCGAAGGAGAGCACGAGCAGTTGGATGAGCGGCATCACGAAGATGATCGGCAGCATCGCCCGGTTTCGGAAGATCTGCAAGAACTCTTTCTGCAAGAGGAAGAGGATGGTGCGCATGGTAGGGCGCTCAGGCGAGCCGATCGTTGAAATTTCTGACGCTGACGGCAAGGAAGAACAGGGTCATGCCGGCGAGAACCAGGGTTTCCTGCCAGATGTCGGCGAAGCTCACGCCCTTGATCATGAGCCCCCGCACGATGATGAGGAACCACTTCGCCGGGACGATGTGGCTGACCATCTGAAGCGGCACGGGCATGCTCGAGACGGGGAAGATGAAGCCGGAGAGGATGACCGTGGGCAGGAGCAGGCCCGAGAGCGAGACCATCATCGCCGTCTGTTGCGTGCGGCTGCGCGTGGAGATGAGGATGCCGAGCGAAAGCGCGCACGCGATGAAGAGCAGACATTCGAGCATCAGCAACGTGAGGCTGCCGCGCATCGGCACCTGAAACACCGCGCGCGCGAGCGTCAGGATGACGCTGACGATAGCGAGCGAGATGACCAGATACGGGATCACCTTTCCGACGATGATCTGCGCCGGCTTCAGGGGCGAAACGAGGAGCACCTCCATCGTCCCGGTCTCTTTCTCGCGCGTGATGGTGATGGACGTCATGAGCGCGCACACGAGCATGAGGATGAGCGCGATCAGGCCGGGCACGAACAGAAAGACGCTCTTGAGTTCGGGGTTGTACCGCATCCGCACCTCCGGCACGATGCGCACGCCCCCCGGCGGTCCGGAGGCGAGCCGCCGCCGGTAATCCTGAAGGATGGACGTCGTATAGGCGAGGATGGTGTTCGCCGTGTTCGGGTCCGAGGCGTCGGTAAGCACCTGCACGCGGGCCACGCCCTCGTGGGCGAGGCGATGCGCGAAGTCCGGTTCGAAGATGATTGCCTCTTTGGCCCGCCCCTTCTGAAAAGTCCGTTCGATCCCGATCTCGCGCGTCTGATGCCCCACCCCCTCGAAGTACGGCGACGCGAGCACTTCGCTCTTGATGGCCTGCGTCACGTAGTCGCCCGAGGGATCGACGAGCAGCACGCGCACGTCGTTGACCTCGTTCCGGATGGCAAAGCCGAAGAGCACGAGCTGAATCACCGGCATACCGAAGAGGATCACGAGCGTCCGCCGGTCGCGAAGGATGTGATAGAACTCTTTGAGCACGAAACCCCTGAATGCGTTCATCCGCCCCCTCCCTGTGCCGCTGTTTCCGCGGCCGTCTCCGCCCCGCCCCGCGCCAGTCGGAGAAAGACCTCGTTCATCGTGTCCACGCCGAATTTCCGTTTCAACTCGCCCGGCGGCCCGATGGCCTCGATGCGCCCGTCGACCATGATGCTCACGCGGTCGCAGTATTCGGCTTCGTCCATGTAATGCGTGGTGACGAAGACCGTCACGCCCTGCGCCGACGCCTCATAGATGAGGTCCCAGAACTGCCGCCGTATGATCGGATCGACGCCGCCGGTGGGCTCGTCGAGAAAGACGATCTCGGGGTCGTGGAGGATGGCGACGGAGAAGGCGAGCTTCTGCCGCCAGCCGAGCGGGAGCGATCGGATGCGCTCGTCGCGGACGCCGGTCAGGCCGAGTTCTTCGAGGAGCTCCGCCGTCTTCTCCTTGATGGCGCGGTTCGAGAGGCCGTAGATGCCGCCGTAAAATCGGATGTTCTCGCGCACGGTCAGGTCCTCATAGAGGGAGAAGCGCTGGCTCATGTAGCCGATGTTCCGCTTGATCTGCTCCGGCTGCGTGTACACGTCGAAGCCGGCGACGCGCGCCTCGCCGGAGGTGGGCGCGAGCAGGCCGATGAGCATGCGGATGCACGTCGTCTTGCCCGCGCCGTTGGCCCCGAGGAAGCCGAAGATCTCTCCGCGCTCGACGGAAAAGGTGACCTCCTTCACCGCGATGAAGTCTCCGAAGGCGCGGGTGAGCCGGTTCACTTCAATGATGGCCATCGTGCGCCTCCTCCTGCGCCTGCATCAGCGCCATGAACACGTCTTCGATGCCCGCCCGGATCGGCTCCACTTCCGCGTCTTCGAAGCCCCTGGCCCGAAGGTATTGCCGCAGTTCGTCCGGGTCGGCGGTTTCCCGGGCGTCGGTGTAGTGGATGGAGTCGCCGAAGGCATACACGGAAAAGGCGTGCGGATAAGCCCGGAGCGCCTTTAGAAGCCGGTAGCGGTCGGAACCGCGCGCGGCGAAGAGCGGTCGATCGTACGTCGCCTCGATGCGATCGGGGGTGTCCACGCTGAGCAGCCGCCCTCCCTGCATGAGCGCCACCCGGTCGCACAGCCGCGCCTCGTCCATGTACGGCGTGGAGACGACGATGGTGATGCCGGAAGCCTTCAGCCGCCCGAGCATCTCCCAGAACTCCTGCCGGGACACCGCGTCGACGCCCGTGGTGGGCTCGTCGAGGAAGAGCACGCGGGGGCGGTGGATGAGCGCGCAAGAGAGGGCCAGCTTCTGTTTCATCCCGCCCGAGAGCTTCCCCGCCGCGCGGTCTTTGAACGGTTCGAGCGGCGCGTAAATGCCCTTCACGAGGTCGTAGTTCTCTTCAACGGTCGTCCCGAAAACGGAGGCGAAAAATTTCAGGTTCTCCTCCACGCTGAGGTCGGGGTAGAGGGAGAAGCGCCCCGGCATGTAGCCGAGCCGGGGCCGGAGCCTGCGGTAGTCGTTCACCACGTGCAGCCCGTCGACGAAGGCCTCGCCCGCATCGGGCAGGAGCAACGTCACGAGCATACGGAAGAGGGTCGTCTTCCCCGCGCCGTCGGGACCGATGAAGCCGAAGAGCTCGCCTTCCCTGACGGAAAAGGAGACCCCGACGACGGCCCGCACGGCTCCGAAGCTTTTCGCGATGTCCCTGACGACGACGGCATCCATGGCGACCACAGGTTCGGGCGGAGGAATCAGGGAGTGGACGACTCGGCGGCGAAGCGGACCTCGCCCGGCATGCCGATCTTGAGCACGCCGTCCGGGTTGGGCACGCGCACCTTGAAGGCATAGACGAGGTTGACGCGTTCCTCTTTCGTCTGGATCAGCTTCGGCGTGAACTCGGCCTCGGAGGCGATCCACGTGACTTCGCCTTCGAGCGCGCGGTTCTCCGTCCGGTTCTCGTCGATGAGCACGGTGACGCGCCGGCCGAGGCGCAGATGCGGCAACTGCGCCCCGCTGACGTATGCCCGGAGGTCCATCGCGTCGAGGTCGGCGATTTTGTACAGCGGCTTGCCGGCCGCCGTCATCTCGTGCGGCTCGGCGAAGGTGACGAGCACCGTGCCCGCCACGGGGTTGACGATGCGGCTCCGCGCGAGGCGGTCCTCCACCTGGTCGATCTGCGCGTCGAGCGCCGCAAGTTCGGCCTCGATGGTGGCCGTCTGCGTGCGGACGGACTGGATCTGGCGGTCGAGCACGTCGATCTGCCCGAGGATGTCGTCCCACTGTTTGCGGGGCGCGGCCTCGCTCCTGAGCAACTTCTCGAGACGCGCCTTCTCGGTGAGGGCGACCTTTTTCTGCGCTTCGATCACGGCGATTTGAGCGCGCACGCCCTGCCGCTTCGTCCGCACCGCCTCGCGGCTGGCGCGAAGCTGCGCGCGCTGAAGGGCAAGCTGCGTCGTATCGACGAGGCCGACGACCGCGCCGGCCTCGAGCCGTTGCCCCTCCTCGACGTCGAAGGCGAGCAGCCGACCCGTCGCCTCGGAGGAGATGAGCGTCTCCGTCGCCTCGAAGTTGCCGTAGGCGTCGGACACGGCTTCGTCGTTCCGGCAACCCGCGAGCCATCCCGCGAACAAGAGAAACGCCGGGAGAAGGAGGTTCACCGGCAGGCGGCCGGGCAAAAAGTGAGGTCTGTTCATGATGCTCCTATCGTGGTCAGATACCGGACGCGGGCCTGGATGAGCTGCAACCGGTGCAGCCTTCGGGTAAGCCGCGCCTGATGTTCGGCATTGCGTTCGATGAGGTAGTCGGTGGCGGTGATGACGCCGTTTTCGAGCCGGCTGGCGGCCTGCGCCGTGATGCGCGCCCGGAGCGCGATGATCTCGTCGTCCCGTTCGAGCAGTTCCTCCAGCCGCTCGACGTCGTGCCGTATCTGTTCGGCCGCCACGTCGATCTGCCGGGTGAAGGCCGCCTCCTGCGCCGCGACGACCTGCCGCTGAAGGGCCAGCGTCTGACGCTCGCGGCGGCTCGTGCGCCAGTCCCAGAAGTTCCACTGCACCCGCACGCCGAACGAATAGAACGGCTGGAAGGTGTTCTCGAAGATGTCGAGGCCGGGGGGGCGTCCGTAGGCGGCTTCGGCGAAGCCGGAGACGCGCGGGCGGGTCTGCCGCTCCGCCAGGCGCTCCTGCTCGACCAGCAGGGTCCGGTTCAGCTCGAACGCCCCGTACTCGGGCCGGCGGTGCGCCTCCGGGCGCGCGGCCTCGACCGTCACCGACGGCGGCTCCAGCACCGTGTCCTCCGGCAGCGGCCGTCCGAGCAGCGTGCCGAGCACGGCCAGCGCGGACCGGCGCTGCGCGTCCACCTCCGCCTGCTGCTGCGCCACCTTGAGCAACTCCACCGTCAGCACGTCCACGTTCGCGCGCATCCCGACGCCCGAGGCCACCTGCGCCTCCACCCGACGGAGCCGCGCGCGCAGATCTTCTTCCAGCACCGCCAGCGAAGCCGCGCGCGCCTGCTGCACCAGCACGCCGAAGAACGCCGCGTTCACCTGATCCCGCAGCTTGTACACCTCCACGGCCACCGACTGCTGCGCCAGATCCCGCTGCGCGTATTCGAGCGCCCGCTGCCCCGCCGTCAGGCCGCCGTCATAGATCAACTGCTCCACGTTGATCGAGACGCGGTACTGATCCTTGCTGATCGTCGGCAGCGTGAAGCCCGGCGCGCTCAGAGGAAAAGACGGCACGTTCGACTGGTACGTGGCCTGCCCCCGGAGCGAGACGCCCGGCAGAAAACGCGCGTTGAGGTTCCGCACCTTCAGCTCGGCGATGGACGCGCGAAGCGGGGTCTCCGCCTGCAACGGATGATGCGCCTCCGCCTCCCGGTAACACACGTCGAGCCGGAGCGTGTCGGGCGACGTCGTGAAAAGCATCAGGACGAGTAAAAAGGTCATGGCTTCAGAGCATGGTGAATGAAGCGGCGCACTTCCCGCTTGCGCCGGCGCAAAAAGCTGCGATAGGCGTCATCGTCGAGGCCGGTCACCGTCTGCAAGATGGGGCGGGCGATGAAGGGAAACAGGCAGAGCGCCACCAGATTGGCAAACAGATCCTCGGGGCTGATGGGGCGAAGCTCTCCGCGCACTACGGCCTCCCGCACCTCCCCGGCCAGTTTCTCAAAAACGACCTTTCCACGGTCTCCCGCAAAGCGACGCAGATGATCGGGATGATGGCTCAGTTCTTCGAGCAAAAAGCCCGGCGCGTACGGATTGGCGGACACCTGATCGATGTAGATCTCGACGAACCGGTCCAGCTTTTCGGACAGCGGCAAATCCGCGGAGAGCACCTCAAAGACCGGCGTAAGCACCTCGCCGGCCGTCGCCCGAAACACCGCCTCGAACAGCCCCTCCTTGCTGCGGAAATAATAGTGGAGCATCGACTGATTGATGCCCGCCCGCCGCGCGATCTCCTGCATCCGCGCGCCGTGATAGCCGCGCTCGTGAAAGATCGCTTTCGCCGCTTCGAAGATCCTTTTCTCGGTGTTCCGATCCGATGCCATCGGGCGTCCCTCAAACGTCTCCCTGCCCCGGCGCGACCGCCTCGGCCGCGCTCGCTCTCCGAAACAGGATACACAGATTAATCAAATAGTTCAACCAACTGGTTGATTTATTTTCAAAACAGCGTCACAACGACCTGTTTGCGAGGAAAACCGGGGGCGAGAGACGCGGCCGGGGCCGAAGCGCTTCGTAGGGCGCGCGCAGAAGCGCCCCGCCCTGAAGCGCCGTTCATGATCGCCTTCCGGGATCACCAGGGCAATTGCTCGTTCAAATGAACGAAAGATCCCCTGGGAAAGGAGACCCGGTCCAGGGCCAGATCAACGATGCTCTTGACGCCCTCTTCGGGCGACATGGGAGCGGCCTCCGTCCCCGGCTCGGTCCTGACCCACCCCGGATGAGCGGAGAAGACCTTGACGGGGGTATCCTTCAGCGCATGCGCCAGGTGAACCGTGAACCGATTCAGCGCCGTTTTGGAAGTGTTGTAGCCAAAGGGTTTGACGTCATAGATGGGCGAATGCGGATCGCTGTGCATGCGCAACGAGCCCATGATGGAGGAGACGTTCACGATGCGCCCCTCAGCGCTCGCTCTCATCAGCGGCAACAGGGCCCGCGTGAGCGCCACCGCTCCGAAAAAGTGAAGCCCCACACCACGCTCGGCGCGAAGGCGTCCGCCACGGACCGGCGCTCGGCGGCATGGCTCGTGTTCGCCCGGAACCGCAGCTTCGGCGCGACGAGCAGCGCCTTCGGCCCCATGCGCTCGAACCGCACCTCGCGCTCGCCGCCGAGCCGGCTGCGGACATCCCCACGTCGTTCGACCCGGGCCCCCCGGGCAGCGAGACGCGGAGCGGCGGCGGACGTTCGCGGCGCCCCGCGCGTGGGGGAAACGCATGATTCGGCTTGATGACGTGCTTTCGCCGCCGGTGGCCCCCTGCGGGTCTCTTCCCCGGCGAGCATTCCGGGACAAATACCAGCGGCGACGGTTGATCCGGTCGCGGGGAAGCGTTTCCGGCGGGGTCCGCCACATCGCGATGGCGGTTGTTTAGACGTCTTCTCGGATGCGTATGCGTAGCGATGGCGAGAACCGGGGGCCTCACGCAGCGACTAGAGCTTCACCGGTCTCGACATCGAAGAAATGCATCTTTTCGAGGAAAAAACCCAGATATACTTCCGTTCCCGGGGCAGGCAGCGCCTGCGGCGGCACGCGCGCGATCACCTGCACGTTTCCCCTCCGGGCATGGACGAACACCTCGTTGCCCATCGGCTCGAGCATCTCAAGGGAAAAGCGTTCCCCCGCAACCCGCCCCGGGGCAGGCTCTTCAACGACGACTGAAATATCTTCCGGCCGAATTCCCAGAACGACGCGGCGGCCAACGGAAGCGCACAGCGATGCACGATGCTCCCGCGCCAGAGGGAACGCGATCCGGTTGTCTTCCGACCGGAAGGACAGCGTATCTCCCGCCGTAAGCGATAGCCGTCCCTCGATAAAGTTCATGCCCGGACTTCCGATAAATCCGGCGACGAAACGGTTGGTCGGGTGCGCATAGAGATGCATGGGAGCGGCAATCTGTTGCACCTGCCCATCCTTGAGCACCACGATCCGGTCTCCCAGGGTCATGGCCTCCACCTGATCGTGGGTCACGTAGATCATGGTGGCCTCCAGTTGCCGGTGTAATCGGGCGATTTCGGTGCGCATCTGTTGCCGCAACTTGGCGTCCAGGTTCGAGAGCGGCTCATCGAACAGAAAGACCTTCGGACGCCGCACGAGCGCCCGACCAACGGCAACGCGCTGACGCTGCCCGCCGGAGAGTTGTCCGGGCCTGCGATCCAGAATATCGGTGATGGAGAGAATCTCGGCGGCTTCCGTTACCCGTTCCCGGATTTCCTCCCGGGGAAATTTACGCAACCGGAGCCCGAAGGCCATGTTTTCGAAAACCGTCATGTGTGGGTAGAGCGCATAGTTCTGAAAGACCATGGCGACATCGCGATCCCTGGGCTGCAGGTCATTCACGACGCGTCCGCCGATAGAGACCAGCCCCCCCGAGATCCCTTCGAGGCCGGCGATCATGCGCAGAATGGAGCTTTTTCCGCAACCCGACGGGCCCACGAGGACGAGCAATTCTCCATGGTCGACTTCCAGGCTGACGTCGCGCACGGCTACGGAACCGTCATCGTAAACCTTTCGAATCCGTTCCAGCTTCACCCGGGCCATCGTCCCCCCGTATATGGTTGTGAGCAATAATCTTCGGGTCAGGATGCGTCAGCGTGCGGCGTCGATGCTCGTCATCAGCCGGCGGGCATTTTCGGTGAGGACCTCGAAGCGTCCCTCGGCGATGGCCTGCCGGTCGAGCAGAGCGCTCCCGACCCCGACGGCGCAGGCGCCGGCCCGGAGCCATTCCCCCGCATTGTCGAGCGTCACTCCTCCGGTCGGCATCAGGCGGAGATGAGGCATGGGCGCCCGCACGGCCCGGAAGAAAGCCCTCCCCACCACCCCTGCGGGAAAGACCTTGACGACGTCGGCCCCGGCTTCGTGAGCCGTCTGGATCTCCGTCGGGGTGAAGGCTCCCGGCATCGCCGGAACCCCTGCCGCATGCGCCGCCGCCACGATCTCCGGCTTGAAGATGGGACTGACGACGAAACGCGCGCCGGCCGCCACCGCCTCGGCGGCGGCCTCAGGGGTGAGCACGGAACCGACCCCGAGCAGGATCTCGTCGCCAAAGAGCCGGGCCGCCTCGCCAATCAGCCGGAGCGGCTCCGGCGCCGTCATGGTTATCTCGACGGCCCTGACGCCTCCCTCACGCAGAGCCGCCACAACCGGACGAAGCACGTCTCCGTCGTCCAGCCGAAGCACGGCCACGGCTCCCGCCCGAATGAACCGGTTCAACAACTCGTCTCGCATAGAACCCCATCAAAAAATCACGGGTTGCCCTCGGGGGCTGACATTAGTCCTCAAAAATATTAAATTCCCGGGTGGTTCACAATTGAAATATTATTTCAAATATAAAACAACCATGTCGTCATCCGGGGGGACCTCATACCTCGCCTTCGACCTGGGCGCCTCGAACGGCCGGGCGCTCCTCGGACGTCTGCGCGACGGGGAGCTGTCGATGGAAACGGTGCACCGCTTCGAGACGCCGCTCGTGGCGGAAGGGCAACGGCTCTACTGGGACATGGAAGCGCTGCAACGCCATCTCGAGGAAGGGCTTCACCAGGCTCTGAAGGCCGCCCCCTCCCTGCGCAGCGTATCGGTCGACTCGTGGTCCGTCGACTACGTGCCCCTGGACGCTCAGCTTCGCCCACTCCGGCGCCCCTACAGTTACCGGGATCCCGTCCGTGCCCGCGCCATGAAACGAGCCCTGGAACACGTTTCTCCGGAGCAGATCTATGCCGTCACGGGGATACAGTTTCTCCCGTTCAACACCCTCTACCAGGTCCTTGCGGACCGTGAGGAGGAGCCTGATCTCTTCGAGCGAACCGCCCTCCGGCTCCCCATCGCCGACTATTTCAACCACCGTTTCGGGGGCCGCGCCGTCACGGACTTCTCGATGGCAAGCTGCACCCAGTTGATGGATGCGCGAAAGCGGGTCTGGTCCGGGGAGTTGCTGGCCGCCTTCGACCTGCCGCGTGCCGGATGGCCCGAGATCGTCCCCTCCGGCACGCGGACGGGTCAGGTGACCGGGATGCCCGGCGCGGCCGTGGTGACGGGGTGTTCTCACGACACGGCGTGCGCCGTCGCTGCGACCCCGGCGCGCGACGAGGCAGGCGCCTGGGCCTACATCAGTTGCGGAACGTGGTCGTTGATGGGTGTCGAACGGAAGGAGCCCCTCCTTACCGAAGAAGGCCGGAAGGCCGGTTTCACCAATGAGGTTGGACTGGACGGCGTCATCCGGTTCCTCAAAAATCTCACGGGGCTGTGGGTGCTCCAGGAATGCATGCGCGCGTGGAAAGAGGCCGGCCGGAGCGTTTCCTACGATGCGCTGCTTCGCGAAGCCGCCGGCGTCCCGCCCTCCGACGGGCCGATCGACCTGGAGGATCCTCGCTTTCTGGAACGTGGCGACATGCTCGGACGCATCGCCGACTGGCTCGGGGAGCATGACCGTCCCGTACCCGAAACGCCTCCCGCCCTGTGCCGGTTGATTCTCGAAAGCCTTGCCGAGCGTTACCGGCGCACGCTGACGACGCTCGAAGGGCTGCTCGGTCGGCGCATCGACACGATCCACCTGGTGGGCGGCGGCTCCCGCAATCCCCTGCTTTGCCGGCTCACCGCCACGGCGTGCCGGCGGAACGTGGTGGCCGGTCCCGCCGAAGCCACCGCCGCGGGCAACCTGTTGGTACAGGCTCGCACCATGGGCGACCTGCCCGAGGGACTTTCTATCCGGGACGTGGTGCGCGGCTCCTTCGACATGAGAAGCTATTCCCCGCCTTCCTGACCCCTATTGAAGTCTGACCTGAATTCCCAAGCGACCCATGTTTGCCCTCGAACCTGTTGAAAATCAGTGGAGCGACACCGTCGCCGCCCGACTCGATCCGCTGGATCGCCTCGTCTACCGATCCAACCTCCTGGGCGCCGACTGGCGCGTGACCAATACGGGAGGCGGCAATACTTCTTCCAAGCTCCTCGAGAGGGACCCGCTGACGGGCGAGCCGGTCGAGGTGCTGTGGGTGAAAGGGTCCGGCGGCGACCTTCGAACGGCGCGGCGCGAGCACTTCGCCTCGCTTTACATGGACCGGTTGCGAGCGTTGCAGGACCTCTATGCCGCATATCCGGAGCGCGGCCCCAAAACGCCGGCCGAGGACGCCATGGTGGGAAGGTACCCCCACACCACGTTCAACCTGAACCCGCGAGCGCCGAGCATCGACACCCCGCTGCACGCCTTCGTGCCCTACCGGCACGTCGATCATACGCATCCGGTGGCGTGCATTGCCCTGGCCACGGCCCGCGACGGGGAACGCCTCACGCGCGAAATCTACGGCGACGAGGTGATCTGGACCGACTGGCAGCGGCCCGGCTTTGAACTCGGGCTGACCTTGCAACGCATCTGCCGGGAGCATCCGCGGGCCAGGGGCGTGCTTCTGGGCGGGCACGGCCTCATCAACTGGGCCGATGACGACCGGGCGTGCTACCATCTGACGCTCGAGTTGATCAACCGTGCCGCAGCCTACCTGGCTCCCCATCTCGAGGAGCGTCCCCTCTTCGGCGACGTTCGTTATCCGGCGTTGCCGGAGGAGGCACGAGAGCGCCTGTTGGATTCGCTCCTGCCCTGGTTGCGCGGCCGCCTTAGCCGAACTCGGCGCGTCCTCGCCACCGTCGAGGCGGGGGACGATGCGCTGGCTTTCGTGGGTTCCCATGATGCGCCGCGCCTCGCGGAAATGGGCGCCTCCTGCCCCGACCACTTCCTCCGCACCCGCATCAAGCCGCTCTATGTAGACTGGAACCCGGAGCATGAGGATGAAGCGACCCTGCGCGAAAAGATCGTGGACGGCCTGGCAAAGTATCGGGAAGACTACCGCGCCTACTACGAGCGACACCGCCGTCCGGACTCCCCGCCCATGCGCGGGGCCGACCCTTCCGTGCTCCTCCTCCCGGGGATCGGAATCGTGGCCTGGGGCAAAAGCAAGAGCGAGAGCCGGGTAGCCGCCGAGTTTATCCGGGCCGCCATCGGGGCAATGGCCGGCGCCGAGGCGGTCTCCGAATACACGGCGTTGCCCCGACAGGAAGCCTTCGATATCGAGTACTGGCAACTGGAGGAGGCCAAGTTGCGCAGGATGCCCCCCGAGCAGGAGCTCTCACGCCGCATCTTCGCCGTCGTCGGTGGGGGGAGCGGCATCGGCCGGGCGCTCGTGCGGCGGCTCGTCGGAGAGGGCGCCGTCGTGGCCGTCCTTGACCGGGACGAGGCCGCCGCCCGCGACGTTGCCGAGGAGCAGTTGCAACGCCTTGGTAAGGGCCTCGGCGTGGCGGGCACGGGCATCAGCAATTGCGGCGACCTGATCGCCCTGCCGTGCGACGTCACCGATCGGGCCTCCATCGACCGGGCCCTCCGCCAGGTCACGCTGGCCTATGGAGGCCTCGACGGCGTGGCCGTCACCGCCGGCCTCTATGCCACACCGGACGCCGAAGGTCGCAACGACGTGGACGACTGGATGCGCAGTTTCGCCGTTAACACGCTCGGCCCCTATCTCGTGGCGGAGGAGGCTTACCGGAGGTGGCGCGAGCAGCGGCTCGATGCCGCCCTCGTCCTTGCTACGAGCGTCAACGGTATCGTGGCCAAGCAGGGCAGCCTGGCCTACGATGCCAGCAAGGCTGCCGCCAATCATCTGGTGCGCGAGTTGGCCATCGCGCTGGCGCCCCGGGTGCGGGTCAACGGCGTCGCCCCCGCCACCGTCGTCGAGGGCAGCCGCATGTTCCCCCGCGATCGCGTCATGGCTTCGCTGCTGAAATATGGACTCCCCTTCGACGAAGCCGAAGACACGGAGGCGTTGCGCAGCCGCCTGTCCGCCTTCTACGCCGAGCGAACCCTGCTCCAACAACCCATCACTCCGGACGACCAGGCCGAAGCCTTCTTCTGCCTGCTCAGCAACCGCCTGGGCAAAACCACCGGCCAGATCCTCACCGTCGACGGCGGCCTCATCGGAGCGTTTCAGCGTTGAGACCTCCCGACGGCGACGCTTGTCGTTCCAAACCTGAAGGCGCCCCTCATGCGACGACGCACTTTTGTCCGACGGATGGGATGGACGGCCGGCATGCTGGCGCTGGCTCCGCGCGGCCTCTCCTTCCCCGAAAATCACTACCTGAACGACGTTCCCGAGAACTCCTTCCGGCCTCTCCTCGATGCGCTCCGGAAAGAGCCGCCCTGCCGGGCCGACGTTCGTGTGGAACGGGGCGCCCCGCGCCTCTTCCTCCAGGGTGAGGAGACGGCGCCGCTCTTCGGCCTGAGCACCTCGCTACTCGCCACCGTGGACAACTTCCGGCAGATGGGCATTCGCTTGCTGCAACCGCATCTCGGCCTCGCTTCCGCCTGGATCGGCCCCGGCCGGTACGACTTCACCCGCCTCGAAGCCTACCTGATACGCCTCCTCTCCCGCCATCCCGACGCCTACTTTTTCCCGCGCCTCCAGCTTCAGACCCCGATTTGGTGGAAAGAGGCCCACCCGGAAGAAACCATCGTCTACGGACTCGACTACGACGAACGCTTATACGACGTCATTCGAAAGAAAAAGCTGCCTCTGGCCGAAGGAGACCATTATTTCACCAACTTCTACGGAGAAGCATGGGAGGCCTCCTATGCCTCGGAGCTCTGGAAGCGGGACACGTCGGACATGCTCCGGGCCTTCGTTCATTTCATCGAGGAAAGCCCGCTCGTAAGCCGCGTCATGGGCTACTTTTTCGTCCACGGGAGAACGGAGGAATGGAACGTGCCGGGAGGCGACTGGCTGCCGGATTACAGCGCTCCGATGGTTCGGGAAGCCGGTCCCATCCCATCTCCCCGGGAACGCCTGTACACCTGCTACGGGCTGCTCCGCGATCCCGCCCGGGAGGCCGGGGTGATCGACTTCTACCGGAGGTTTCACCTGATCCGCGCCCGTCTGGTGGCCGACCTGGCTGCGGCCATCAAGGACGCCATGGACGGGCGTGTGCTCTGCGGCACCTTCTTTACCTATCTGATGGAAGTGCCCCGCATCCAGGAGAGCGGCCATCTGGTCCCGTTGCCGGTGCTCGAAAGCCCCCATATCGACGTCATTGCCTGTCCGTACACCTATCAGGCCACGAACGATCCGGAAGCCGAGCGCTGGGAGAGCGACCTCTATGATGGCGCCGGCAACCGGCTCGGGCGCGCCCGGGGGGTAGGCGGCGACGGCGCGTTCCGGGTCATGACGGCCTCCCTCCGGAAGCACGGCAAACTCTTCGTCTCCGAAATCGACCCCAGCACCTACCTGGACACCGGTCAGAGCTGGCCCGGCATCGGAGGGTCCGGGCACGAGACCGAGGAAGGCACCCGACACATCCTGCGGCGCGACCTGGGACGCGCCTTCGCCGAAGGCGTCGGAGGATGGCTCTATGACTTCGGCCCCCATTACGCCGTGGAAAAAGGCTGGTACGGCGCCGCTCCCATCATCAAGACCGTCCGGGAGATGGTCGACCTGTTCGAAGCGCGGCGGCATTGCGACCTGGCTTCGCCGGCCGAGATCGCCCTCGTAGCCGACCCCGAGAGCTTCTTTGCTACGCAGCACTGGCTCGCTGCCCGCCCCTGGCCGGGACAGGGGATCCGATATTCCGACTTTTTCAACCACTGGTTTCTCAATGCGCAGGCGCGCACGACCAACCGCGTGGGCAGCCCGCTGGACCTCCTCTTCCGCTTTGACCTGACGAAAGAAGTGCTGCTTCGCTATCGACTGCTCCTGGTCCCCAATGCTTTTATGCTCTCCGCGAAGGAAATCGACGACCTCCGCGCGATGCTTGCAGGCAGCGGGGTTACCGTCGTGTGGTATTACGCCCCGGGGCTGCTCGGACCCGAAGGAGCGGACCCTACCCGGATGAGTCGGCTGACGGGCTTCACCTTCCAGCCGCTCGACGATCCCGGCCCGCTCCTGATCGACGTCGAACAGCCGGAGGGCGCCTCTTCCCGCTTCGGGGTCATGAGTCCGGCTTATTACCACCCCCGGTTCGCCGTACGCGACGAGGACGTCGAGGTCCTGGGGCGGTGGACCACCCCCCGGCGTCCCGCCCTCGCCCGCAAACCCATGGACGGGTGGACCTCGGTCTATGCCGGCGCCGCGCCGCTCCCTGCCGAGCTCCTGCGGCGGCTGGCATCCGACGCCGGCGCCCGCCTCTGGACGGATCGCCCGGCCATTGTGGCGGCTACACGCGGCTCCGCCATGCTCGTGGCCACCGAGGCCGGCCTCCACACGCTCTCGCTCCCCGTGCCCATGCGTGCCGAAGGCGCCGGCCCCCTTCGAACCGTGTATACCTTGCCCCTCGATTTCGGGGAGGTGAGGCTCTTCTCCGCCGCGACCTGATTCCCGGCTCCCGAACCCGCCCCTCTCCCTGCCGAACGTACGGCCGTTCTCCCCTCCGAAGTTCTCCCGCATGAAACGCGCCATGACTGATCTGCTGAGCCTCCAGGATCGTGAGCCTCCGATGGGGGATGTCGCCGGGCATCAACCCTTTGCCTTCTGCCGCGCCCTGTGGACCACTCCTTTGCCCGGCGAAGACGGCGCGCCGGAGCGTCGCATCATCCATGCCCGCGTCCTGCCGTTTCACGGTCGGGCGCGCCTGCGCCGGCTCGGCCTCCGCCCGGCCCGGGGGTATCACAAGTGCGGGAGCCATGCCGCCATCGACCATGTGACGGCCTTCCGGCTGCTTCTGTGGGACGGCCGGGCCTGGCGCCTCCACCGCCACGTCCGCGACGCAGCGCCCGCGCCGGACGGAGCAGTGGTGTGGTTCGAGCTCGGAAACGTCGAGACGCGGGCGGCCCTGGTGGAGATCCGCCGGTGCGCCGTCGATGGCTGGTGGCCTTCGTGGAACCTGGCTTCGGAGGGCCTCTTGCTCGAAGGGGAGTTGTCCGGTCCTCTGGCCCCGTGCCGCGAAACGCTGCTCACGGTGGAGCCGATACGACCGGCGGACGACGCCGTGGGGTTGCGGAGGTCCGTGGAGGACGGAGCCGTACGTTTCCGTTCGGAGCACCTTGACGTGGGTTTCTGCCTGAGCCGGGCCGGGTTTTCCCACCTGGCCCTCGGGCCGCGCGCCGGCAGGACGGACGTGCTTCGGCGCCGCCCCGGCCTCTTCTTCCAGGGCCCGCAACTTCACCCGGTAGGCGCTCCGCCGGTCGTACAGCCGGCGCTGCGCCATCAGGTGACGGGCGTCACCCGGGTCGAGGGCAACCGGGTGGTCTACGAACTGACGCTTGGGGCCGACGCACAGCAGTATCGCCTGAGCTGGGAGATCCGGCCGGACGGGCTTGTGCTGGAGGCCGAGCGCTACGGAGCGCGTCCCATGCGGGCCTGGCGCTCGAGTGCCTGGACCCTGGGACTCGACTGCACCGTCACCCCGGCTCACGTCCTGAGCGCGCTCAGGCAAACGGGAGAGACGGGCCTGCTCCTCCTGCCCGCCTGGCTCCACTTTCCCGGCCACGGCAGCTTCCGCCTCGAAACCACCGGCGACGACGTCCTGCTTCGGAGCGACGCCTATCGCCCGCTCGACCTGACCACGCTGGAGCTGAAACTGGGTGAGGAGCCGCAACCCGAGGGCGACTACCTCCTTCGCCCGGGACGTTTCCGGACGCGCCTTACCTGGCAGATCGATGCGCCCGTTCCCCGGTTGCGCGAGGACGCGCCCGCCGAGATCGTCCGTGCCTTGCAACGATGCACCCTCACCGCCTTCACCTTCCGCGCCGATACGGGCACGCTCAGCAACAACGGCGCCTCCATCCATTGCCCCATCTGCATGGACGGCTGGTCCGCCGTGGCACGGAGCGCGGGCCGGCTCCTTCCCCACCTCGAAGCAATGGACCTCGTTCGATACTCCCTCGAACGCCGGCTCGACGGCGGCCCCGGCTATACCAGCGGGTATCTCGGTTATGCGGACCATAGGGCCGAGGACGAGTATCTGATGACCGGCGCCGCCTGCCTGCTCGGCCTGGCCGACCTGCTCGAACACGCCGGCGCGCCGGGCTGGGTCCAACGGTACCACGAGCCCCTGCGGCAAGAACTGGCGGCCATGCGCGCGCGCGACCTCGACGGCGACGGGCTCGTCGAAAGCCCCTACCGCACCGGGGTGAGCGGCTCCGGTCAGTGGAGCACCTGCTGGTTCGACGTCGTGTCCTACGGGTGGAAGGATGCCTTCACCAATGCGCTCCTCTATCCGGCGCTCGTGCGCCTTGCCGCCCTCTTCCCACGACTGGGAGCCCCCGAACTGGCCCGGGGCCTCGAAGACTGGGCCGCCCGCCTCCGGGCAAGCTATGTCCCGACCTTCTACAACGAAACCACGGGCTGGCTGGCCGGATGGCGATGCTCCGAGAACCGGCTGCACGATTATGCCTTCCTCCCCCCCAACGGCGCCGCCGTCTGTGGCGGCCTGCTCGACGACGAACTGGCCCGTGACGTGATCGCGCGCCTCTGGGCCGAGGCGCAACGGATCGGCCTGCCCGACGCCTCGCTCGGCCTGCCGGGAAACCTCCGGCCCATCCCCGACGAAGACCTGGCCGACATCATGCAGGGCTATCCGTTCGGGTGCTACCAGAACGGCGGGCGCACCCATGCCCAGAGCCGTCACTTCGTCGGAGCGCTCTACCGGGTGGGCATGAACCGGGAGGCCGACCTCCTCCTCCGACGCCTGTGTGCGGGCCTCGCCGATGGCGCCGTCTTTGGGGGCTGTCGCAGCGGCGTCGACTGGCGATACTGGGACGACCGGCCCTGCGGATACGAAGGGCTGCTCACCGATCAGTTCGGCATTCTGGCGACGGCGATGGAGGTTTTTGCTCCCTCCTGAAACGGGCTCACAGGCTCTGCGGCGGCTGATAGGCCCCGCCGCTCCGTTCCCTTGCCTTCGCCCGGCGGTACCCCGTCTCCCGGAACGCAGCGACCGGATCCAGCGCCGCCCCCCGACGGCGTCGCGCCTCGGCCACCAGCGGTCCCTCATCCGTCCGGAAGGCCGACGCCAGCGCCTGCTCGGCCATCAGCACATCACACCCGTTCTGCGCCGCCTCCAGCGCCGACCGATCGACCAGCAGGGCCTGCGCATAGGCCCGCTGGAGATTGTCTACGGTCTGCAACAGGGCCTCGATCGGATCCTTCACGTTGTGGCTCTGGTCGATCATGTAGGCCGGCGCAAACCCGTCCACCCGCTCATCCCGCGCCGCATCTACCAGTTCGTTAAAGACGAGAAAAAGCTGGTACGGTTTGATGGAGCCGGCCGTCAGGTCGTCGTCGCCGTATTTGGCGTCGTTGAAGTGGAAGCCGCCGAGCTTGCCGGCCGTGATGAGCCGGGCCACGACGAGTTCGATGTTGGTGTTCGGAAGATGATGTCCTAGGTCGACCAGGCAGAAGGCCCGTTCGCCGAGCGCCTGCGCCAGCATCAACGAAGAGCCCCAGTCCTGCACGACCGTCGCGTAGAAGGCCGGCTCGTAGGGCTTGTGCTCGGTGAAGAGACGCCAGCCCGGCGGCAAGTGATCGTAGATCTGCCGGAGCCCGTCGAGGGTCCGCTCGAAGCTTCGGCGCAAATGCATCTGCCCCGGATAATTGCTCCCGTCGGCAAGCCAGACCGTGAGCGCTTCCGAGCCGAGCGCCCGTCCCACCTCGATGACGTGCAGGTGGTGCGCCACCGCCTGTTCCCGCACGGCGGCATCAGGATGCGCGAGAGAGCCGAACTTGTAGGAGAGCCGCCGGCCGGGCTGATCCTGGAAGGTGTTCGAGTTGACGGCGTCGAAGCCCAGGCCAAGGGCATCGGCATGGCTGCGAAGGGCAGCGGGGTCCTCAGGCTCATCCCAGGGGATGTGCAGGGAAACGCGGGGCGTGGCCCCGGTGAGCCGGTGGATGACGGCGATGTCCTCCATCTTCTCATAGATGTCCCGGGGCTCGCCGGATACGGGAAAACGGCCGAAGCGCGTCCCGCCCGCCCCCAGCGCCCAGGACGGCACCGCCACCTCGAAGGCTCCCACCTGCGTGAGGATCGCTTCGGCGTCCAGCCCCCGGCGATGGAGCTGCCCGATCAGGGTCTCCAGATCCTGCTCATGATCGCCGGACCGGGCTGCGTTCATCTTTTCAATGGTCTCCTGAACAAACATGGTCGTATCGTCTGGAATGGAACAGCGGGGTTCACCGGCCGAGGAAGCGGTCGCGCCCGGCCACGAGAGCGGCGATCTTTCGATCGACGACGGAGCGTTTGAGCATCCAGAAGCCGCAGTCGGGATGGACCCATCGGATGCGGTCCGCTCCGGCGGCCTGCGCCGCCCGATCGATGCGGGCCGCCACCTCGTCGGCGGTCTCCACATGGTTGACCTTGACGTCGATGACGCCGACGCCGAGGGCGATCCGGTCGTCGATGTGGGCAAGGGCCGCCAGGTCTTCCGCCGGCCGGTGGGCCAGCTCCAGCACCAGATGATCGCATTCGAGGCTGTTGAGGAAGTCCGTCAATGCCTGCCAGCGGCCCTGCTGGATCGTCTGCCCGCCGTAGTTGCCGAAGCAAAAATGCACGGCCCGCTCGACCTCCACCCGCCGGAGCACCCGGTTGATGGCCTCGGCGGCCAGCGGCGCGTATTCGGGGCTGCCCGGGATGTTGGCCTCGTCCACCTGTACGCAGGCGCATGGGAGGCCGGAGACCTGCGCCGCCAGCACGTCGGCCAGCGCCAGCGTCAACGCCTCGAAGTCGCCATAGTGACGGTCGAGCAGGGTGCGGGCCAGCATGAAGGGGCTCGTCAGGGTGAACTTGAACGGCCCCCCGGCCACCGCGGCGGAACGGGCGCAGGCCTCGGACAGGTCGAGCGTGCCTTCGTGCAGGGCCTCACGCACCACCCCGGCGGGCTTCCGGCGAAAGGCCATCTCGGCACGGGCGCGAAACGCCGCCGCATCGGTGCGCCCCACGGCCGTCTCGATGCCCCCGATGCGGCGGACGAAATAGTCGATCATCCCGTTCGTGTCGGGATGGTCGGGATCGAAGCGGTACAGTTCACCGTCGGTTGGCAGGTCGATGCCGGCCCGGCGCTGCGTGCCGATGACCACGGCCGTGGCGTCGATGACCGTCTGCTCGCCCGGCCAGGCCTGCATCCATTCGATGGGAGCATACGACCCCACGGTCGTCGTCAGGATTCCGGGCTCGCGGGGCAGTTCGGATAACGGGCGGGTAGGCGTCGGATGAAGGGCCATGGCAGGTCTGGGAGAAGGTTCGGGGGTCATGGTTCGTTCGTACGGATCCGAAGATCAGGGGAACTCTCAGGCGGCGGCTTCCTCTTCCGCAAGGGCCTCGAGCACGAAGCGCCGGAAGGATTTCTGGAACGTGTTGGCGAGCGTGTCGCCGGGAGCCACGAGCACCCCCCATCCGCCCCGCGTGGGGTTGATCGGCGCCTCGCGCGGCACCTGGTTCTCGCACATGTAGCGATCTTCCTCCAGCACCTTCGTCGAGAAGCCAAGCTGTTCTTCGAGCCCTGGCCCCCGGAAGCCTTCCGGCTGGGCCAGCGCCCAGAAGACGGTGCACGCCTCGCGGGTGTTCGGGCTGGGGATGTGCACGAGCATCCGCTCGTCCCCATCCTCGAAAGTCTGCCGGATGGTGGTGAAGTTGGGCAGGTAGCAGCGCTGGCGTCGGAAGTGGGCACGCTGAAGCTTCGAAGGGGTGACGCCGGGCGCCCGCAGGGCCGGGAACGGGGCCTCCATCCGGAAGCCGTCCGCCAGCCGGGTGATCTTCAGTTCGGGCAGGACCGCGTCTGCGGCGGCCCCGAGCGTGCTCCGGTGCGCAAAGGCGAAGTGGGTCATGTCCAGATAGTTTTCGATCTCGCGCCGAAAGCCGCACCGGAACGGCATGGGTTCGGCCACCAGGTACTGCCAGCCGCCGCGTCCTTCGAACTCGGGAACGTCGGGCAGCGGGGCAGCCTCCTCGTCGTCGAGGCGGACCCAGATGATGCCGTAGCGTTCCTGCACGGCGAAGGTGTCCAGCGAGGCCCGGTCGAGGAGGCGCCGGGGCGGGGCGGGCAACGAGGGCACGCCGGTGCAGCGC